>NZ_JANSJI010000276.1:0-15334 GCF_047462475.1 Synechococcus sp. H55.11 | reverse complement strand
CCCTAACTCCCCTCTCCCTGAGGGAGAGGGGACGGGGGTGAGGACATCAATTGTGGCCCGCCACCAGTGAAAATTAAGCGAAAAGTCAAGGGAAATCCGCTCGCCCGTGGGGGGATCAGCATGAGCGTCAGGAGGAAGCCGCCGTCTCAACCTGCTGTACCTGCAACGAAGCAATCGGAAAATGCCGCTCCAACAAAGCCGGGATCCCTTGCGGAGAAACGCCGCTGTAGCGAGCCTTGTCGGGCAGGAACACCACGTTCGGCCCCCGTTTGCAGTCCTTCATGCAGCCCACTCCCTGCACCCGAATGGTCTCCGGGTAGGCTGCCAAGTGTGCCTGCAGAGCCTGTATCACCGCCATCGCCCCCCGCCGACAGCAATCAGACTTCTGACAGACCAAGACGACCCCTTTCCTCGCTTCCTCCGATCCGGGAGCGGCCTTCGGGGAAGACATGGCTGCTACCGGGGAAGCCTGGACAGGAACCACGTGGCAGAGCACCCATTTCTCCCGCCCCTTGAGCGGATCCACTTCCCGCTCCCCCGCAATCTGCACCCTATCTCCAGGTTTGAGGCTGCGGTAGAGCTCAGAGCGCAGCGGCTTGGGGATCTTGCCGGCAAACACTTCCGCTCCGGCCTGCCAGCGCAAGTACTTGAGCTTGCCATCCTTATCGGGAAGAAATCCCAGGAACTGACCTTCTGACTCGAACGGGATCCTTTGCTTAGCCAACTTGCTCATCTTGTCCCCCAGGGTTGAGCTGCCAACACGTCTCTAGGCTGTCCAATAACTCCCGCCGCCGCGCCGTGTATTGGCGGATCACGCTGCGCACCTGCAACAGGGCCAGAGGCGTGTCCACCTGCACCTGTAAATGGCCCTCTCCTGCACAGACCGCCGGGATCCCCAACTCCACCAGCCGCCGCCCAATGCGCCAGCGTTCCCCTAAGGGGATCTGCAAACAATAGCTGCCCTCAAAAGATACAGGGTTCATGGCTAGGAGCAAAACCTCGGCAAATAAATCTAAACCCAATCGGGCAGTAATGATATGAATTTTCAACAAATGCTTACAAAAATAAGCCCTCAGGTCTAAGGACAGGTCACCTGGCCGGCGAACCTGCCCCAGATCCTGACTAGGCTCTGCCGTCCATCAAGCCAAACACTAGGCTGTCGTTGGCCAGGAAGTGGTTGAGGTGGAAGGCCCGGTCTTCCGTCTTGAGCAGAGTCTGCTCGTAGAGGTAGCGGGTGGCACGATCCCCTAAGCTTTCCGCTTGGGCGGCTTGGCGCCGCAGCAAATCGATGATGGCCTGCTCTGCCGCCAGGTCATTTTGCAACATTTGCCGCGCCTCAAAAGCGCCATCCGGCTCAGGGGTAAAGCAGCAGAGGCGGGCCAAGGTGCTGAAGGTGGCTACCGGCACACCCCCCAGACCTTCGAGGCGTTCTCCCAGGTCGTGGACATGTTCCCTCACCTGCTCGTAGTGATCCTTGAACAATTGGTGTAGCGGGTAGAACTCGGTGCCCTCTACTACGAAGTGATGCTTCTGGTACTGCAAGTACAGCCCTTGGAAGCTGGCCAGAAGGGCGTTCATCCCCTCGCAGATCGGCTGGGTCACCTCCAGGCCGAGGGAGACAGGGTTGTTGCGCACGCTGTTGAAGGACTGGCGCAAGGTTGAGGTTTCAGACATAGGGCAAGGTTCTCCGAAGTAAGAGAGCTAATTGTCCAGCCTACTCGAGTGGACAGATCCAGGGTTTCTTGGGGCTATCCTCACCCCAGCATAGTCTAACTCAACAGTTCTTGTGAATAGCTCTCAACAAAGTGCTTGTTGCAGCAGAACCGGTGGGCTGGTCAGAGAGTAGCCGCATCTTCCCGATTTACACTGGACTGGGAGCGTTAGCCCAGTTGATCCCGTACCTGGAGATGGAGCATGTCGCAAACGGAGCCAGAAAGCCACTCCTGGATAGAAAAACTGATTCGCCTAACCCATCAAACAGTTGCGCGGGCTGGGGGGAAACCGCAGGAACCTTGGGATTGGGCCGGCCACCTGTTCAAAGAGAGCCTGCTGGAAGCAGAGGCAGAAATGGGCCACTGTAATGTCCTGGTGATTGGCAAAAGTGGGGTGGGCAAAAGCACCTTGGTCAACGCGGTGTTTAAAGATGAGCTGGCCCGCACTGGTGTTGGCAGCCCTGTTACCCGCCACATTCGCCAATATTCCAAGCAAGGCTGCCCAATCACCATCTACGATACACCTGGCATGGAATTGGCGGGAGACCAGAATATCCAGATCCGCCTCGAGGTGTCCCAACTGATCGACGAGCTGCGCCTCAAGGATCCCGAACATCACATTCACATTGTTTGGTATTGCATCCACCACGAGCTGAAGCGGCTGGAGGAAACCGAGCGCAAGTGGCTAAAGGATTTGGAACTCAAAGATGTGCCGGTCATCTTAGTCTTGACCCAATGCCTGGAATATCCCAATCCCGAAGAGAGCGAGTTTTTTCAGTACTTGCAGCGCCAAAATCTCCCTGTTCGCTACATTGTTCCTCTTTTGGCTAAGGACAAGGCTATTAACCGACACCTCACCGTCCCCGCCCACGGGCTAGAGCACCTAATCGGCTGCACCTCGGAGCTGCTGCCAGAGGTAGCCCGCCTTGCCTTTATCCGCCAGCAATTGCTGCGGGTGGATCTCAAGGCCGATGCTGCTTTTAAGTATGTATCGGGCTATGTGGCCAGCGCAGCGTTCATCGGCGCCGCACCTCTTCCTTTTGCCGATGCCCCTCTACTGGCAGCAGCACAAGTGGGCATGATTGCCAATATCAGCTTTATCTTTGGCTATAAAGCCTCCCCTTCTTTTTACTACTCTTTGATGGCGGCTTTGGCGGGAATTGGGGGCGCAGTAGTCACTGGGCGGGCCATTGTCTCAAACCTGCTGAAGTTGATCCCCGGCGTGGGATCCCTGGCAGGCGGCATCATCCAGTCCACCACAGCGGCTACCCTGACCCTTTCCCTTGGCCTGGCCTATATCGAGCTGATGAAGGCCATCGCCCGCGCCGAAATCCAAGGGATCCAGCTTTCCCAGGCCCAGATGCAGGAGATCTTTGTGCGCGAGTACCGAGAATATGCCGCTTCGGGACGCAAAACCCTCAAATAGGAGTGGACATTGGATCTGATTCTGGAGCAGGGGAAGGCTGCAGGGTCTCGAACCCAAAGGAGCCATTGACTAGGTACAAGGGACGGCCTTTCACCTCTTCAAAAATGCGGCCCAGATACTCTCCAATCACGCCCAGGCTAATCAACTGGATCCCGCCCAAAAACAAGGTCATCACCGCCAAAGAGGCGTAGCCGGGCACGTCGGAGCCAAACAGCAAAGTACGAATGACGAGGAAAAGGCCATACAGCAGAGCCGCCAGCGAGATCGCCAAGCCCAGATAGCTCCACACCCGCAAGGGCCAAGAGCTAAAAGAGGTGATGCCTTCTATGGCTAGGTTCCACAGCCGCCAGTAGTTCCACTGGGTTTTGCCGCGAAAACGGGGGGCACGGTCGTAAAAAATGGCCACCTGCCGGTAGCCTACCCAGGCAAAGATCCCTTTCATAAAGCGAGTGCGCTCCCGCAGTTGCTTGATGGCGTCTACCACCTGCCGATCCAACAGCCGAAAATCTCCTGTATTGCGCGGGATCCGCACCTGGCTGAGCTGGTCAATGACCCAATAAAACCCGTTGGCGGTGAAGCGTTTTAGCCAGCTTTCCCCTTGGCGGCTGCGGCGCACGGCACACACCACCTGGTAGCCCTGCCGCCACTGCTGCAGCATTTCCGGGATCAGCTCTGGGGGATCCTGCAGGTCGGCGTCGATGGGAACAACGGCTCTGCCCGCAGCGTAGTCCAAGCCGGCGGTGAGGGCAATTTCCTTGCCAAAACAGCGGGAAAGGTTCACCACCTTGATGCGGGGATCCTGGCGATGGAAGGCAATAAGCTTTTCCAGCGTGTCGTCCTGGCTGCCGTCGTTGACACAGATGATCTCGTAGGGGATCCCCAATGGATCCAAGGTTAGGCGCAGGCGCTCGAACAGGTGATCCAGGTTCTCCGCCTCATTTTTGCAGGGGATGACAACCGAGAGCTCAGGGGCAGCAGTCTCAGAGGACATAGAAGAGCAGGGATCCCGTACCTGGCGATTATTCTGCCATCACGGGGTGCTATGGGTTTGCCGACATCTCCGCCACAATTGAGCGCAGCTCATCCTCCGAGATGCGGTAGACCTCGTTGCAGAACTGGCAAACCGCCTCTGCTCCCTTGTCGGTACGGATCATGTCGATGAGCTCGTCCCGCCCCAACATGCGCAGCGCCCCCTTCACCCGGTCGGAATTGCACTTGCAATAGAAGCGGATGGCGCGCATTTCCGGCGCGATCTTGAGATCCAAGTCGCCCAAGCAAATTTGCAACAGCTCCCGCAAACCGCCACCACAAGCCAGCATCGGGCTAAATTCCTCCACCTTGGCCAAACGGGCCTCCATTTCCGGGATCAGGCTGGCCGGCGCCCCTGGCATCAGTTGCAACAACACTCCACCGGCAGCCCGCACCCGCTGCGAATCGAGGTTGACCCCCAAAAGGACTGCCGAAGGGATCTGCTCTGAGGAGGAGAGGTAGTAGCTGATATCGTCTCCCACCTCTCCCGAAACCAGCTCCACCGCGCTGGTGTAAGGCTGGCCGTACCCCAAGTCCCGCAGCACATGGAGGTAGCCATAGCGCCCAACGGCTTGGCCCACATCCAACTTGCTCTCAGGGGTGAGGGGAAGCTCGATGGCCGGGTTGCTCACATAGCCGCGTACCGTGCCGTCCAAGCCGGCATCCACCCAGATGTTGCCCAAGGGGCCATTCCCTTTCAGTTGCAGGTTAATCCGCGCCTGGCGTCGCTTTAGGTTGGCCGCCAGCAACAGGGCTGCGTTCATGGCCCGCCCCAGGGCCACCGTCGCCACATAGGAAAGCTTGTGCCGCTCCCGGGCCTCTTGCACCGCCTGCGTAGACACCAAGCCCACCACCCGAATCTTGCCCTCCGCCGCCGTGGCCCGGATCAGGTGATCCGGCAGAGATGAGGGAGCAGCCTCAGAAGGATCCTGAGAACCTTTCGCTCGCTTCAATCGTTCTGACCCAGAGGCATCCGTCATCGCAACCTCAACGCATGTCCTAAAGCAAGCCTGCAGGGATCCCCTGGCGACTTAACTTTCACCCTCGATTGTAACCCCTCTCTTGCCGGACTTGGGGGAGAGCACTCTCCTGTTGGGGTGGGCATGAGACCGTCCCTTTTCTGGGAGAGACTTTAAGAAGTGTGAAGATCTGAGATGGTAGACGGCAAGCATATCGGAAAATAGCTTGCGGGTATGCTCGTCATACTCTTTAAAAAATCGACTTGAGGATGGATATCCATGAGTGTTGTTACGAAATCGATTGTGAACGCGGACGCGGAGGCCCGCTACCTCAGCCCGGGGGAACTGGATCGAATCAAGTCCTTTGTTGCCTCGGGTGAGAAGCGGTTGCGCATTGCTCAAGTCTTAACCGAGTCTCGTGAGCGCATCGTCAAACAAGCTGCCGACCAACTCTTCCAGAAGCGCCCTGACATCGTCTCCCCAGGGGGCAATGCCTACGGGGAAGAGATGACGGCGACTTGCCTGCGGGATATGGACTACTACCTGCGCCTGATCACCTACGGTGTCATTGCCGGCGACGTCACCCCCATCGAAGAGATCGGTCTGGTGGGTGTCCGCGAGATGTACAACTCTTTGGGCACACCCATTCCGGCGGTGGCCGAGAGCATTCGTCAAATGAAGCAGGTGGCCATGGGTCTGCTCTCTCCCGACGATGCGGCTGAAGCCGGCTACTACTTCGACTTTGTGGTGGGGGCAATGAGCTAGTCCCTCATTGTTTTTGCTGCACAACCGTTTGCTGTTCACCGACTTGATAGGAAGCTCATCATGCAAGACGCGATTACCGCTGTGATCAACAGCTACGATGTCCAAGGCAAGTATCTGGACAACTCGGCCATGGAGAAGCTGAAAGCTTTCTTCGCCACGGGCGAGTTGCGGGTGCGGGCGGCTGCCACCATCGCGGCCAATGCCTCCACCATCGTCAAGGATGCGGCTGCCAAGGCCTTGCTGTACTCTGATCTCACCCGTCCCGGTGGCAACATGTACACCACCCGTCGCTATGCCGCTTGCATTCGCGACATGGACTACTACCTGCGCTACGCCACCTACGCCATGCTGGCCGGGGATCCCTCCATTCTCGATGAGCGGGTGCTGAACGGGCTCAAGGAGACCTACAATTCGCTGGGAGTGCCCATTGGGGCCACCATCCAGGCCATCCAAGCCATGAAAGAGGTAACAGCCGCTCTGGTGGGTGCTGATGCCGGCAAGGAAATGGGTGTGTATTTCGATTACATCTGCTCTGGTCTGAGCTAGCTACCAGCGCCATTGCTTCGGCGTAAGGTTCATTGTCCAACGAGCACGACGGGCGACTTGCCGCAGGGATCTGGTGTGCTGATGGGGGTACGCGAGCTTTCTGAGGTAGGTCGCCTGTTTTGCTGGTCAAGACGGCCCATTTCGTTGTTGAGCGGGGATCCCATATCATGCGCATGTTTAAGATCACGGCCTGTGTGCCCAGCCAAACCCGGATTCGCACCCAGCGGGAGCTGCAAAACACCTACTTCACAAAGCTGGTGCCCTACGAAAACTGGTTTCGGGAGCAGCAGCGCATCCAGAAATCGGGTGGCCGTATCCTGAAGGTAGAGCTGGCCACGGGCAAGCCTGGGATGGACGTAGGACTGCTGTAGTTTCCCTATCCCTTTGTTTCTTTCCCTCAGATACTGAGAATAGCCCTCTCCAGATCCGGTATGCCCAGCTCCAAAAGATGTGCCCTTGGGGCTGGGGTGGCGGATCTGGTTGTTTCATGGGAGGGATAGATGTTGCCTCATGTGCCGGCCCGGCTGGAACCGATCATCGCTGCTTACAACCTGAGCAAGGTTTACCCGGTGGCCATCAAGGAGCCGGGAGTGGTGGGCACCCTGCGCCACTTCTTTCGCCGCACCTACCGCTACATCCCGGCAGTGCAGTCCATCAGCTTTCAGGTTCAGCCGGGGGAGGTGGTGGGGTTCTTGGGGCCGAACGGAGCAGGCAAGACCACCACCCTCAAGATGTTGACCGGCTTGATCTATCCTTCTGGGGGCACGCTGCAGGTGGTCGGCCACGTGCCCTACCGGCGCGAGCCATCTTTTTTGCGGCAGATCACCCTGGTGATGGGGCAGAAGCAGCAGCTCATCTGGGATCTGCCGGCGATAGACTCTCTGCGGATTAACGCCGCCGTTTACGAGATCCCGGAGAAGGAGTTTCGCGAACGGGTGGGGGAGCTGGCGGAGCTGCTCAACTTGGCAGGCAAGCTGAAGCAGCCGGTGCGCAAGCTTTCCCTAGGGGAGCGGATGAAGGCGGAGCTGTTGGCGGCCCTGGTGCACCGCCCGCAGATCTTGTTTTTGGATGAGCCCACCTTGGGGTTGGATGTCAACGCCCAGGTCAGTGTGCGGCAATTTTTGCGGGATTACAACCGCCGCTACGGGGCGACGGTATTGTTGACCAGCCATTATATGGCCGATATCACCGCGCTGTGCCAACGGGTGTTGGTCATCAACGCGGGGCGGCTCATCTACGATGGTGACCTGGAGGCGCTGCTGGAGCGCTTTGCCCCCTACCGAGAAGTCAAGTTGGAATTGGCCCGTCCTTGCTCTGTTGCCCAACTGCAGCGTTATGGGGAGGTGCGCAGCGAGGGGGATCCCGACGGCTGCGAGGCGCGGCTGTGGGTGCAGCGGGAGCAGCTTACCCAGACGGTGGCCCAGTTGTTGGCGGAGCTGGAGGTGTTGGATCTAACAATAACAGATCCGCCCATCGAGGAAGTGATCGGGCGGGTGTTTGCGGATGGGATCCCTTTGGCCAGCCCATAACAGTGTTGAGTTGCTTGGATGGCTATAAAGGATCCCGTCTCGCCGCGCAAACCGCTTGGCTGGATACGGGATTGCCACCCTCCCATCAGATTTTTTGAGTAGCGGCCTCCCGCTGTTCAGGGGTAGAGCGCGCCGCGTGCAGGGCAAAGTAGAGCTTATTGAGGGCATTCATGTAGGCTTGGGCCGAAGCGACAATGATGTCGGTGTTGGCGGCATGGCCGGAGAAGATGCGGTCTTCGTGGCGCAGGCGGATGGTCACTTCCCCGATGGCGTCGATGCCGGCGGTAACCGATTGGACGGAAAACTCGATCAGCCTGTTGGGGATGTTGACAATGCGGTTGATGGCCTTGTACACCGCATCCACCGGGCCTGTGCCTACGGCCGCATCTACCCGCTCTTCCCCCTCAGGAGTGATCAGGCGCACCGTGGCGGTGGGAGCCTCGCGGTTGCCGCACACCACTTGCACATGCTCTAGACGGTAGAGTTCGGGCACCGAGCGAGTTTCGTCGTTAACAATTGCTTCCAGATCCAGATCGGAGATTTCTTTTTTCTTGTCGGCCAGCTCTTTGAAGCGCAAGAAGGCTTTGTTCAAATCCTGCTCCGACAGCTCGAACCCCAGTTCTTTCAAGCGAGTGCGGAAGGCATTACGGCCCGAGTGCTTGCCCAACACCAAGGTGCTCGATTGCAGGCCGATGGTCTGGGCGTCCATGATCTCGTAGGTCTGGCGGTTTTTGAGCATGCCGTCCTGGTGGATGCCCGATTCGTGGGCAAAGGCGTTGGAGCCGACGATGGCCTTGTTGGGCTGCACCAGCAGGCCGGTGAGGTTGGAGACCAGACGGGAGGTGCGGTAGATCTCCTGCGTTTTGATGTGGGTGAGGGGCTTCTCGGAGTCTACGGGCAGGCCGAAGTAGGGGTTGAAGTAGCTGCGCCGCACGTGCAGGGCCATCACCAATTCTTCCAGCGCCGTGTTGCCGGCCCGCTCGCCAATGCCGTTGACCGTCACTTCCACCTGACGTGCGCCTTGCTTAATCGCTTCCAGGAAGTTGGCCACCGAGACGCCCAAGTCGTCGTGCCCGTGCACAGAAAGGATCGCTTGCTTGATGTTGGGCACGTTCTCGCGGATGCCCTTGATCAGTTGGCCGAACTCCTCCGGCATGACGTAGCCGACGGTGTCGGGGATGTTGATGGTTTTGGCTCCCGCCCGAATGGCTGCCTCGATCACCTGGTACAGAAACTCCGGATCGGAGCGGGTGGCGTCCATCATGGAAAACTCCACATCCTCCACGAAGGACTTGGCATAAGCCACCATCTCTTCGGCAATTTGCAGCACTTCGGCGCGGGTCTTGCGCAACTGGTACTTGAGGTGAATGTCGGAGGTGGAGATGAAGGTGTGAATGCGCGGCTTGGCGGCAGGCTTGAGGGCTTCGGCGGCTGCCTCAATATCCGGCTTGAGGGCGCGGGCCAGGCTGCAAATCACAGGGCCATCGGGGGTGCCCACCTGTTCGGCCACCTTCTGCACCGCCTCGAAATCGCCAGGGCTGGCATAGGCAAACCCCGCTTCGATGATGTCCACTCCCAGCCGGGCCAGTTGCCGGGCAATGGCCAGCTTTTCTTCGGTGTTGAGGGTGGCGCCGGGGCACTGCTCCCCGTCGCGCAGGGTGGTGTCGAAAATGAGCACGTGATCGAGGGCTTGGCCATCAAATGCAGCGACCGCGGCAGCATCCATAACGGTTACTGGGATAACGAAACATTGCCAACCTTTATTCTGACATTAGTTGGCAGGGGTTCTGACCCTGCTGGGGGGAGATTGGGGTGGTCTCTGTTGGAATGCCGGTTGGCTTGGGTCTTGCAATTTTTCTCCTGGGATCCCCGGCGGCAGGCGGATCCCGAAGGCGCAAGCCAGCAGGTGTTCGTATTCTTTCTCGTCCTTGAGGGGGCGTTCCCGGCGGCCTTCTGGGGTGGTCTCGATCCATTTAAAGAGGGAGCCATCGGCGCGGGCGGTGAGGGTGATCCGTCCGCTGGGGGTGGCCAGGCTGCACAGGCGCAGGCGGGTAAACCTGGATGCCGGCGACGTTTGGTGGAAGCGGCACATGGGCTCGAACTCCTGCAGTTGGCGCGGGATCCGATCCAGCAGGAAGAGGGTTTTCCAGGTGCGATCCGGTCGTTCCTGTTGAACCAGCCAGTAGCGTGCGGGAGCTGCGGGCCAGGGGGTGAGGCGGTAGCGCCCTTCCGCCTGGGCTTGGATGCTGGGATCCCCCAACCGCAACGGCTCCCGAAAGGCATCTCCATAGCCCACATCTGCCAGCCATGTTTCATCGCCGCAGCTCACCTGCAGGGCCAGATGGTCGCATTCGGGGCCAAAGCAGCCATCAGTCCGAGTAGCGTGAACGGCCCGGCTCACCTGTCCCGAGAGCAGATGGACCGAAAACCCCATCCCCTGCAGAGCAGCGGCCAGCAGGCTGTTCAGTTCAAAGCAAAAGCCGCCCCGCCGCTCGCGGACGATTTTTTGGAACAAGAAATCCCGCTCCAGGCGAATGGGGCGACCCCAGTGAATATCCAGATTTTCAAACGGCACCCGCAGCAGGTGGGCCAGGTGGATTTGGCGTAGGGTTTGCGGGGTGGGCTGGGTGGGGCCGACGTAGCCAATGCGCTCCAGGTAGGCCCTGATTTGGGCAGGCGTCAGCGGCTCTAGCATCAGCACGGGAACCCGTTGGGTTGGCGGCAAGCGAGCATCTGGCCTACCCTAGCCTTACCGCAGCTCCCCGACCAGAGCCAGAAGAACAGTTTTACCCCTGCTGCAAGACGGGCAATTTTTTCGCTCTCAGCCTCGATTTTGTAGCCGCCGACACCCCCCTATCGGCAGAAGATGAAGTCGTATTGATACCGCCGGTCAGCAGGGGCTGAACAGGAAGAATAAAGGGAGAATGCTACGATAACGTCAAGAAAAAAAGAAGGCGAAGCGTTACATGGCAGAATACACTCGGTCGATTTCCTTTTACGGGCGGGAAATTGACATCAATATCGGGCTGATGGCTCCCCAGGCAGGGTGTGGGGTCTGGCTGACTTCGGGCGAAACTTCGATTCTGGTCACAGCCACCCGGCAGGCGGGGCGGCCTGGTGTCGATTTCATGCCCCTGTTGGTCGATTATGAAGAGCGCCTCTACGCCGCCGGACGGATCCCGGGGGGATACTTGCGGCGGGAAGGTCGGCCACCGGAACGGGCCACTCTGATCTCTCGTCTCATAGACCGACCCATTCGTCCGTTGTTCCCGGAATGGCTGCGGGACGACGTGCAGGTGGTGGCCACCACCCTCTCGGTGGACGATGCAGTGCCGCCCGATGTGCTCTGCATTTTGGGAGCCTCGTTGGCGATTCACGGCGCTCGCATCCCCTTCAACGGACCGGTGGCGGCAGTGCGGGTGGGCTTGGTCAAGGATGAATTTATCCTTAACCCCACCTATGCCGAAATTGAGGCCGGCGACCTGGATCTGGTGGTGGCCGGCTGTGCCGATGGCGTGATCATGGTGGAAGCGGGGGCCAACCAACTGCCGGAGAAGGACATAGTGGAGGCCATCGAGTTTGGTTTTGAGGCCATTCAAGAGCTGCTCAAGGCCCAACAGCAAGTCTTCGCAGATCTCAACATCACTCCTGTAGAGCTGCCCCCTCCCCCTGTCAATGAGGAGCTGGTTGCCTTTGTGGCAGAGCAGGCTCAGGAGGGCATTCGCTCTATCCTCAGGCAGTTCCTGGACAAGACCAGCCGCGAGCAGCAACTGGAGGCGATCAAGGCTAAGCTAGAGGCCCAAATCCAAGCGCGGCCAGAGGGGGATCCCTTGCGGCTTTATCTGCTGGAAAACCCCAAAGAATTGGACAATCAGTTTAAGGCCCTCACCAAGAAGCTGATGCGCCAGCAGATCCTGCGGGAGGGGGTGCGGGTGGATGGGCGCAAGCTGGACGAGGTGCGACCGGTCTCTTGCCGGGTGGGTTTGATCCCGCGGGTGCACGGCAGCGCTCTGTTCAACCGCGGCCTCACCCAAGTCCTTTCCATCACCACCCTCGGCACTCCCGGCGATGCCCAGGAGCTGGACGACTTGCACCCGGTGGATGAAAAGCGCTATATGCACCACTACAATTTTCCGGGCTTTTCGGTGGGGGAAACGCGGCCCTCGCGCTCGCCGGGACGACGGGAGATCGGCCATGGGGCGCTGGCCGAGCGGGCCTTGGTGCCGGTGCTGCCCAGGGAAGAGGAGTTTCCCTATGTGGTGCGGGTGGTGTCGGAGGTGCTTTCTTCCAACGGCTCTACCTCAATGGGATCCGTCTGCGGCTCTACTCTGTCCCTGATGGACGCGGGGGTGCCGATCAAAGCGCCAGTCAGCGGGGTAGCCATGGGCCTGATCAAGGAGGGGGATGAGGTGCGCATCCTCACCGACATCCAGGGCATCGAGGACTTTCTGGGCGACATGGACTTCAAGGTGGCCGGCACACGGGCCGGGATCACCGCTTTGCAGATGGACATGAAAATCACCGGCATCACCGTGGATGTGGTGGAGAAAGCCATCCAGCAGGCCAAGGCCGGGCGGGAGTTTATCCTCGACAAGATGCTGGAGGTCATCCCTGCCCCTCGACCCCAGTTGGCCAAAACAGCCCCCCGTCTGCTCACGTTCAAGGTGGATCCCGAGGATATCGGCAAGATCATCGGCCCTGGTGGCAAGACGGTGCGCGGCATCACGGAAGCGACAGGTGCCAAGGTGGACATCAGCGACGATGGCACGATCACCGTGTCCTCCTCGGTGGGCAGCCAGGCGGAAGCGGCGCGGGCGATGATCGAAAACCTGGTGCGGCGGGTGGAAGAGGGGCAGGTGTACCTGGGCAAGGTGACCCGCATCATCCCCATCGGCGCCTTTGTGGAGTTCTTGCCGGGCAAAGAAGGCATGATCCACATTTCGCAACTGGCGGAGTACCGCGTCACCCGGGTAGAAGATGAGGTTGCTGTGGAGGATGAGGTGGTGGTCAAGGTGCGCAGCATCGATCACAAAGGCCGCATCAACCTCACCCGTCTTGGCATCAGCCCTGAGGAAGCCGCGCGGGTGCGCAACCATCACCCCTGAAGCTGCGGTTTCCCCCCAGCAACTGGGATCCCCTCGACAGCCAGAATGGCAGAGAAAGCTCCCTCTTGCTTGCTCGCGTCTGCAGTGCCGTTCGCTCCTGACTTTCTCACGGCTCAAGATCCTGTTTCTCAAGCTCGGCCGTCGCCCTCGCGGCGGAGGCTGGGTTGGGCCTTGGCTTGGGGCTTGGGGTGGGCCACCCTGCTCAACCTTTCTGCCCAGCATCCGTTGTTGCTGCGGCTGGAGAGCGACGCCCAGGAATGGCTCTACGCCCACCGCGGCCCTCAGCAACCTTCTCCAAAAGTGGTGATCGTCGGCATCGATGGCCGCATCGATGGGCAGGGAGAAAATGGTGATGGCCAGCACAATGTTGACTTTCTCCTGGAACGGGCGAACTACGCCGGCCTGACCTTGCGCCTGCTGGAAGAGGCCGAGGCCAGGGTGGTGGTGCTGAACCTGCCCAGCAGCTTTGTGGTGCCCCAAAACCTGGGCAACGAAAACCTGGATGCCCCCTTGCGGCAGGTGGTGCAGCGCTACCCGGATCGCTTGGTTTTGGCCACCCGCAGCAGCGAGAGCTTTGGCCGGGCCGAGATCAACATCTACAACCACTTCTTGCCCTTTTCGTCCTTGCGACTGGAGTATTTGGTGCCGCCAGAGCACGTGCAAGGGGTGGTGCAATACCAAGTCGATGGGGCCGGGATCCTGCGCCAGGCCCAGTTGCGAGGGCTCTACCTGCGCCGCGACAGCCAAGAGGAGCAGATGTTTGCCTCTGTGGAAGCGCTGGCTTTTGCCAAGTACGACCCGGAGCGGGCCAGCCGCTGGTTTCGCCAGCGGGGTTTGCAGCCAGTTCAATTCAACCCCCTCGGATCCCAGCACAGCATCCCCATCATTCCCATCGAGCAGATCTGTCCGCCGGTGATCCCCCAGACGGGATCCGGCTCCCCGACGCTCAGCCCCGGCCAAGCCTGCCGCGGCCAGGAAGGGATCCCTCCCCTCAACCCCAAAGTTGCCGACCAATTGCGGGACAAAATTGTCCTGGTGGGCTTTGTGGGCGGCTACCCAGAGACCTTCCCGGTGCGAACGGCGGATGGATCCCAGATTGCGGCAGTGGAGCTGCAGGCGCAAATCTTGTCCAGCCTGCTCACCGGAGACGTGTACCACTCCCTGCCGTCAGGGCTGGCAGGCGGGGTGGTCTTGCTGCTGGGAGCAGGGACGGGACTGCTCTTGGTACTTTATCGCCCCTCCCTGCGACTGAACCATTGGGACTGGCAACAACAGGGGTTTCTCCTGCGGCCCCTGGTGGGGCTGGCCGTTTACGAAGGGTGGGCTGTGGCCCAGTTTCTGCTGTGGCGTTGGGTTTGGCCTTTCGTTTTGCCGGCCTTGGCCAGTGGGTTAACAGGGGTGAGCCTGCTGCTCACTCTGGTCATTGTGGAGAATCAGGAGCGGCTTTTGGCTCAACAACAAGAATTGGAGCGCTTGCGCCGAGCCGAACAGGAGGCCGCCGTTGACCAGGCCCGCAAGCTGCTCTACCGAGTAGCCACCGACATTCACGATCGCGAGCTGCAGGAGCTGAAGGTGGTGATGGACGACCTGGAGAGCCTGCAATGGCAACAGCAGCAGGGGAAAGACTCTGACCCCGCCATCTACGATCGCCTGCTGGAACAACTGGAGAGGATCGGGCGGGGCATTCGCGAGCAGCTCAACGACGTGCGCACCCTGGCCACCAAGCTGCATATCTCCCCCAGCTTGCGGGAAGGCTTGCACCGGGGCATCGACACCTATCTGGACGAGCTGATTCAGACGGGCAGCCTGACCTTGTCCGTAGAGCGCCACCTGCAACCTCTGCAGGAGCCCAACACCAGCGAGTGGTTCGACCAACGGGAGGACATCTTGCGTTTTTTGCGCGAGGCCATCGGCAATGTCATCGCCCACGTACAGCCCCCCAAAGGCAGTGCTTCTTTCGTCAGGGTGTCGCTGGCACAAACGGAGCGACATTGTTGCCTATCGGTAGTCAATGACGGCGTTGAATACGCTCCCAGCCCTGGTGGCGGCTACGGCAGCAAGGCCATGAATACCATCGCCCGCTATCTACCCAAGGGATCCTGGCACCGCACCCAGACCCCAGAAGGCCATACCCACGTCGAGCTGCACTGGGAAATGCCCAGCCTTTATAGTCGTTTTAAACAAGATTAAGACACTTTGCCGCCAGCCCAAGCGCTCCGCGCCGCTCACGCGACCACCCCCAGCCCCTCTCCCAGAGGCACCC
>NZ_JANSJI010000275.1:0-15404 GCF_047462475.1 Synechococcus sp. H55.11 | reverse complement strand
CTGAGCAATTGAGGCCGGGGTCAGGGCCTGAAAGTTGGCGATGCGGGCAAACTCCCGCGGATCGAGGCTGGCCCCGCCCACCAGCACTCCGTCGATCTGGGGTTGGGCCATCAGCTCGTCGATGTTGCCGGCTTTGACCGAGCCGCCATACAGGAGGGGCAGTTGGTCGGCGCCCAGGTGCTGGCGGATCAAGCCGATGACCCGATTGGCCTCTGCGGCTGCACAGGTGTCGCCGGTGCCGATGGCCCAGATCGGCTCGTAGGCAATCACCAGGTTCTCCAGATCGATCCCTGCCAAGGCGCGATCCAACTGCCCTAGGATCCAAGACTCGATCAAGCCCTGCCGTCGCTGCTCCTGGCTTTCGCCCACGCACAAGATGGGGGTGAGGCCATGCCGCTGCGCTGCTGCCAAGCGCCGATTCACGGTTTCATCTGTCTCGCCGAAGTATTGCCGCCGTTCACTGTGGCCGACGATCACGTAGCGCACCCCCAATTCCGCCAGCATGGGGCCGGAGATCTCCCCGGTAAACGCCCCCTGATCCTCCCAATGCAGGTTTTGTGCTCCCACGGCGATGCCGGATCCCCGCGTTTGCTCTGCCACCACGGACAGGTCTGTGAAGGGCACACACAGGATGATCTGCCGTTGTGAAGCCGCTCCTAAGGACGACGCTTGCAGAGCCGGAGCAAACTCCCGCAGAAACTGGCGGGCCTCAGCCTGGGTTTTGTACATCTTCCAGTTGCCGGCGATGAGGATGGGACGCAAGGTGGATCCTCCCTAAAAGACGCTCAGAAGACAACTAAAGAAGGGGATCCCAAAGCAGAAACCCAAATGGATAGGCAGGGATCCCAGCTTTTGTTTTTTCGTATGTCACAGTTTATCAGCAAGCGGCTCCAGAATACGGCGATGGGATCCGGGCCCCGGTTAACCCTCCTGGGCCGTCTCTTGTTCCAGGCTGGCAGCGATGGCCGCCAGGCAGTCTTCCCAGGCGGCTCCCTGCTCCAGAGATTGGACGGCGACGGCATAGGTCTGGGGGTGGGCCTGCAACAGCGCTCGTCCCTGGCGCAAGAAGCGGTTGATTTGGACCTTCATTTTGGCTGGAGAGGTCAAGGGCTGCGCTGCCAACAGCGTTGCCAACTGCTGCCGATCCTCTGTATCGCCCGTAATTTGGCTGTAGTGCAACGATTCTGCGGCTGCCCCCGCCATCCAGAACGTGCCGTAGCGCTCCACCTCTGCCCAAGGGATCCTTCCCTGAGCCTGCCAAGTGTGCATCGGGGCCCGATCCAACTCCACCCCGCCGTAGCCAGGCATCCCCCGTCGAAAGGCTTGCCAGGGACTAAGCACATAGCCCAACAACGGGATCCCGAGCAGATGGGCCACCAAAATGTGCCCCGCTTCGTGGCGGATGACCCGCTGCCGGTAGGCCGGCGAAGCCCAATCCAGCAGCCCGCCCAGCAACCCTGAAATCCGCCCCCCAAAGGCCACTTGCTCGACGATGACCAGCCCCACCAGTCCTCCCAGGGGCATGGCAACCCGCGGCCCCAGCACCGCCGACAAAACCAAAGCTGCCACCACCCAAGCAGCGCGAGTAACTCCAGCTTCTGACATCGGCTAGCTACCCCCTTAACCAACCAGCTGAAGGGAGGATCCCATAACAGCTTACGCGCCAAAACCCAACAGGAAAGCCGGGCTTTCACAACCCGACAATCTGGGTGTTTTCAAAGGTGGCGAGAATTGCATCCAGATCTTTGCTCTGCAGTGAGTAGGTGGCAGTGGCATCGCTGCCAAACTGGATCTCGTCCCCATCCTCAAGATCCCGAAATTCCACCCGTTGCCCACCCACGTAAAGGCCATTGGTGCTAGGATTGCCCTGAATGTCGCCGTCGATAATTTGGTAGGTGAACCCGTCGGGAGAAGAAGGAGATTCGGTTTTAACCAAAATAGCGTGGTAGCGAGAGGCGTACTGCGAGTCAATGCGAATACTGTTGCGCGGATCCCGGCCCAATGAGTAGAGCTCGGCTGTCAACCAGTAGGCCTTTGGCCCCTGTCGATCTTTGACAATTAGCACATGATTGAGGGCCGGTCGGCGAGGGGGCGTGGTCATAAAGCCACCCACTTGCACAACACTGAGGGCAGTATACCCAAAACATAACATACGGAATCCCCCAGTTGGATCCCTATATCCACCGGATGAGTCTCACTGGGATGGGCAGGATTGGCCCATCACCCTGAGCAGCGAGTAGATTTTTGTAACAACTCCTCTCATAATGGGATTAACGATGCACATGGATCTCTGACCATGAATGGCTCGCAACCGGATCCCGGTGTCCAACCCCGTCCTCCCCAGACACCGAGGCTGATTGAGCTGCCGGAAGATGAAACCGATGCGCAGCTTGGCGATCCCCTGCGCATGCAGCGCTACGAATGCCGTTCCTGTGGCTACGTTTACGAGCCGGCCAAGGGGGATCAACTCAATCGGATCCCGGCGGGTGTGCCGTTTGAGGAATTGCCCGCCGATTGGAAATGTCCGGTGTGCCGAGCCGACCAGCGCTTCTTCCAAGCAGTGGGAGCCAAAGGCAAGCCTTCGGGTTTTCAAGAGAACTTGCGCTACGGCCTGGGGGTGAACGTGATGACCCCTGCCCAAAAGAACCTGCTCATTTTCTTGGGATTGGCGCTGGGGTTTTTATTTTTGATGAGTTTTTATTTCGTCGAGTGATGGCCAAGATGTTGAAGCTCTTGAGACTGGCGCTGTTGGCTGCTTGCTCCCTGCTGCTGATGGCGGCGCGGATGCCGAATATGCAGGTGGTGCCCTGGCAGCAGGTGGAGGTGCCTACCCAAAACATTCTGCTGGACATCGCCTTCACCGGCACCACCCCTACACACGGCTGGCTGGTGGGAGACAAGGCGACACTGCTGGAATCCCACGATGGCGGTTTGCACTGGCAGGTGCGGGAGCTGTCGAGCTTGGAGCCAGAAGCCTACCTTGCCTCGATCAGCTTTGCCGGGGCAGAAGGCTGGGTGGCCGGGCAGCCGAAGATCCTCCTTCACACCCTGAACGAGGGATCCGACTGGACTTCCATTCGCCTCAACACCCAACTGCCGGGTGAGCCGATCTTAATCCAGGCTTTGGGCCCTGGGGCTGCCGAGATGGTGACCAATGTGGGCGCCATCTACCGCACGGAAGATGGCGGGCAGACCTGGCGCGCTCAGGTGGAGGAGCCGATTGGGGCCATCAAAAACATCGCCCGCGGCCCTGGGGGAGAATACCTGGCGGTGTCGTCGCGGGGCAGCTTTTATTTTCTCTACACGCCAGAAAGCCGCGCCTGGAAGCCTTATCCGCGGGAGAGCTCCCGCCGCATTCAAAACATGGGTTTTGGCCCCAACGGCAGCGCCTGGAAACTGAACCAAGGGGCAGAGATTGCCTTCACGGAGGACTTCACCTCTGGCGAGTGGGCGTCGCCGCTGCGTCCGGGTCGGGCCCTCAGCTTTGGCTATTTGAATGCGGCCTATCAAAACGACCACGACCTGTGGGTGGTGGGGGGTGGCGCCACCCTGATCCACAGCCCCGACGGTGGCAAAACCTGGGAGCAGGCTAAGCAAGTCAGCGATATCCCCGCCAATTTCTACAGCATCGAGTTTTTCGGCCCCGACCGAGGGTTTATCTTGGGGCAACGGGGCACCCTCTTGCGCTATGTCAGCTCCAACAACTCCTGACGATCTCAGGGATCCCTAGCCGGTACGCGGGTGGATACACGCGCCAGGGCCACAGCTTCGCTTCCGCGGCTGCTGGTTGCTGCCAGCGGTACTGGCGGGCACGTTTTTCCGGCTTTGGCCATTGCCGAGCAGTTGCCCGATTGGCAGATCGAATGGCTGGGGGTGCCGGATCGGATGGAGGGGAAGCTGGTGCAGGAGCGCTACCCTTTGCACCGGGTTGCCATGTCTGGCTGGCAGGGATCCCCTCTCCACAAGCTGCGAGCCTTGGCCCAACTGGCGCGGGCGACCCTGCAGGTACGCCAACTCCTCAAGTCGGGACGGTTTGATATCGTCCTGACCACCGGTGGCTACATCGCCGCCCCGACCATCTTGGCCGCCCGTTCGCTGCGGGTGCCGGTGTTGCTGCACGAGTCCAACCGCATCCCCGGCAAAGTCACCCGTTGGCTGGGAAGATTTTGCCACGTGGTGGCGCTGGGCATGGCGGAGGCGGCAGAGCATTTGCCGGGGGTGGCCGCCCAAGTGGTGGGCACGCCGGTGCGGGCCGAGTTCTATCGGCCCCAGCCCCTGCCCGCCGATCTCCCCATCCCCGACGGGGATCCGCTGATCGTGGTGATAGGGGGGAGCCAAGGGGCACGGGGCCTCAACCGCATGGTGGCCGCCTGTGCCGAAGCTTGGTTGGAGGCGGGGGCTTGGATTGTGCATCTGACGGGCGGCAGCGAGGCCGGGATCCCCATCCATCCCCGCTACCGGCCCTTTCCTTTCCGCACCGATGTGGCTGCCCTGCTGCAGCGGGCAACGTTTGCCATCAGCCGGGCCGGAGCCATGAGCCTGGCGGAGTTGTGGGCCACCGCCACTCCGGCCATTTTGATCCCCTATCCTTTTGCCGCCGAGGATCATCAGTATCAGAATGCCCTAGCCTTTGTGGGGCGCGGTGGGGGTGTGGTCATGCGAGAATCCGAAGAGCATGTGGACTTGCTGCGGCAAACGGTGTTGACCTGGTTGGCTCAGCCGCAGGTGGTTGCCCAAATGGCTGCCCACTTGCAAGCCACAGCTCCCCCCAATGCCAGCAAGGCCGTAGCCCACCTGTTGCAGGAGATCTGCCAAAGTTCTGCCCGTTAACTCCCCCAGAGGGCCAGCCGTGGTACAGCCGAGAGTGGATGGTCTTTCCCAATGTCCGCCTGAGCCCGCCGTTTGCGCTCCTCGGACGGAGCCGTCAACCCCGCTGCCAGAGCTCCGGCTCGCCGACAGGACGGAATCGCTGTTGATGCAGCTAGAGCAGTGCTTCGGGATCCCTCAGCGCCCCCACACCCCCGACGGCCTTCCCCTCTATCCCGATCTCCTGGACGAGTTGGTGGGCACGGTTCTCTCCCAAAACACCACCGATTACAACAGCAGCCGTGCCTTCCGCGCCCTCAAAGCTGCCTTTCCCACCTGGGAGGCCGTCTTGGCTGCCGACCTGGCGGAGCTGGCCCAGGTGATCCGGCCCGGCGGCTTAGCCCACCTCAAGGCAGCCCGCATTCAGGAGATCCTGGCCGCCATTGGCGAGCGACGGGGATCCCTCAGTCTTGACTTTCTAAGAGACCTGGACGACGCCGGCGCCCTCGACTTTCTGCTCTCCCTAAAAGGGGTAGGGCTGAAGACCGCCACCTGTGTGTTGTTGTTCGGGCTAGGTCGGGATCTCTGCCCGGTAGATACCCACGTGCATCGAGTGGCCAACCGTCTGGGCTTGGTGCGGGCCAAACATCCCGACGACACCTTTGCTCAGCTTTCCCCGCAGATCCCCAAGGGCAAAGCCTACTCCCTGCATGTCAACTTCATCCGGCTGGGCAAGCGCATCTGCAAAGCGCGTATGCCCGAGTGTAGCCGCTGCCCGCTGCGTCGCACCTGCCCCTCTGCCCCCTTGCGGCAACGTTGATCCCCGCAGCAGAGTTCTACGCAGAGGGGATCCCCTCTTGTCCGTTGCCCTGGGCTGGAGGAACTTCCGGCTCCAGGACTTGCCGCACAGATTCGATCTCTTGGGAGAGCAACACCCGATCCCGATCCAAGAGGCCGACCACATGCTCCGGATCCTCCCGCGAGACCACCGGCAACTGGCGCAAATCGTATTCGTACATCGGCTCGGCAGCCACTGCCACCGCCTCATCGGGAAAGGTGGTGAGCACCGCCGATTGGCTGACCTGCTCTACTGTCAGCTCGGCCAATTCCCCAGCTTCCCTGTGAGCCAAAGCGCGCTCGAGGTCTTCCAGGGTGAGAATGCCTCGCAGCCGCTCCTGGCCATCCACCACCAAGGCGCTATGGCACTTTTGTTGCAGCAAACGCTCCAGGGCCTCCCGCAGGGGCGTATCCTGCTGCAACAGCAGAGAAGGGGGTACCATCACCTCTTGCACCGTCAGGCCCTTGTTGGGCTCCTGGCCGCGACGGGCGGAAGGGTAGATGGCCGGTGAGTGCAACTGCTCCGCCAGCCAAATGCTCAAACCCACCGCCGCCATCACCGGCAGCGCGATGTGGTAGTCCCGCGTCATCTCAAACAGCAGCAAAATGGCCGTCAGCGGAGCCCGCACACTGGCCGCCAACACCGCCGCCATGCCCACCATGGCGTAAGCGACAGGGGGAGAGAGGGCGATGGCGGGCAACACCTGTCCCAACACCTGGCCGTAGGCTGCCCCCAGCACCGCCCCCAGGAACAAAGCCGGCGCAAAGGTTCCCCCCACAAAGCCGCTGGCCAGGCTCAAAGCGCTCAGCAACAGCTTGCCCAGCAAAAGCAGGCCCAGATGGCCAAGGGAAAAGGGCACAGCCTGCAAGATCGACTCAACGGTTTCATAGCCCACCCCCAACGCCAACGGGATCCCCAAGCCCGCCCAGCCCAGGATCGCCCCCCCCAAAATGGGCTTGCTCCAAGCCGGCCAAGCGGCCAGGGGGCCACTGCCGAACAGGTGCTTGCCCCACTCCAGGGTGTAGCTGAAGGCCAGAGAAACCAGGCTGGCCAAAAAGCCCAAGCCAAGATAGAGGGGCACCTCCAGCAGGCTGTGGATCTCGTAGTCCGGCAAGACAAAAGCCGGCTGCGTAATGGTGGGCAAGAGAAAAGCCGGCTGCGCCCCCAACCCCACCTGGGCGACCAGGGCCGACACCACTGCCGCCAACACCACCACACTGACGGCAGAAGTGGTGAACGTGCGGGCCAAAGCCAGCTCCAGCGCCAAAAACACTCCGGCAATCGGCGCATTAAACCCCGCCGCCAGCCCCGCCGCCGCCCCCGCCGCCAGCAACAGTTGCACCCGCTCCCGCGAGAGGCGCAGGTTTTGCCCCAGCAGGGATCCCAACAAAGCGCCACTTTCCACACTGGGCGCTTCCGGGCCCAGGGAAGCCCCCGCGCCCAACGAGATGGCAGCCGCCAGGAGCTTGAGCGGGATCCACCAGGGCTGAGGCGCCAAAGGACGAACGGAGCTCACCAGACTGGAGAGGCTCGAGTTGGGGAAGGGCACGACTGCTCCCAAAGCGCCGATCAGCAGACCTCCCAGCACCGGCGCCAAAGCCAGAGACCAGGATCCCGGCAGCCACAGGCCATGGTGTTCTGCGGCTCTGCCGATGCCATCGACAAAGACGTCTTGCAGCAGATAGCGACACCAGCCGATCAGATAGCGAAACCCGACCACCAACAGCCCCGTGCCTAGCCCCACTGCCGCCGCCAGCAGCAGAAGAAGGTTCTCAGAAGAGAGGCGCAGGCGGAGAGCGAGGGCGCTGCTCATGATCGGCTCAAGGGCTTGGGGAAGGCAGGGTCAAGATCTCTACGCCAGTTTCGGTGACGGCAACCGTATGTTCGAATTGCGCCGAAAGCTTGCCGTCCAAAGTAACAGCCGTCCACTTGTCGGGAAGCACCTTCACCTCCCAAGTGCCCTCGTTGATCATCGGCTCGATGGTGAACACCATGCCGGGGCGGAGCTTCTCCCCTTTCCCTCGTTCGCCGTAGTGGGGGATCTGGGGGGCCGTGTGAAACTGCCGTCCCACCCCATGCCCGACAAAATCCCGCACCACGCTGTAGCCCTGGGATTCGGCATATTCTTGAATGGCAGCGCCAATGTCGCCGACCCTCCCCCCCGGCTTGACGGCGGCAATGCCCCGCCGCAGACATTCTTCGGTTACCTCCACCAAGCGCCGCGCCCGCTCAGAAGGCTGTCCGACAAAGAACGTTTTGGAGGTATCGCCGTGGTAGCCATCCAAAACCGGCGTCACATCGATGTTGATGATGTCGCCTTCTCGCAAAACCTGCTTGGGGCTGGGAATGCCGTGGCAGACCACGTGGTTGACGCTGGTGCAGATGGACTTGGGAAAGCCGTGGTAGCCCAGAGGGGCGCTTCTGGCCCCATGGGCCCGTGTCCAGCGCTCCGCCTCGTCGTTGAGCTCTTGAGTGGTAATCCCCGGCCGCACCAGCGGCTCTAGGTGCTTGAGCAGATCTGCCGCCAGGCGACAAGCCCGCCGCATCTTCTCCAGTTCCCGCGCCGAGAGCAACACAATGGGCTGGGGAGCTTGCGCGAGCTGGCTCATGCCCGTCTGCAAAGCGGATCCCAACTGCTCTCCCCATCGCTGAGAGCGACGGCTGAGATCTGTTAACAACGCTCGCATGTCTTCCATGATCAGACCTTAGATTAGACTTAATCTGTGAAAATTGTTCGCGTCAGCGGCGTGTAGCACCTCGAACCTCTGCCCCCGTCCAGGATGGGTTTGAGTTGAGGTACTCACTCACAGATTCTCTGCCGCCGACGAATCCGCTGCACCAACCACAGCCCCAGAAAATAGCTGACGAGAGCTCCCCAAAAGCCGACAAACGCACAGCCGACAAACAGCGTGCCCGACACCTCCAGGCCCCACTGCATCCAGTTTCGCCAAGTGGCCGCCACCAGCTCTGTGGTGGGAAGGACAGTCCGGGATCCCAGCAGCCATTCTCCCACCCGATAGTTAAAGGCATAGATGGGCACATAGGTGAGGGGATTGCTCACCCAGGTTCCTGCTGCCGCTACTAACTTATTGCCTCGAAATGGAATGGCCAGCACCAGAGCAGCCAGGGTTTGAAAGCCAAAAATCGGGAAGCAGCCGGCAAAAACCCCTACCGCCAAGCCGCGGGCAATTTCCTTGGGCGACGATTGCAGCCGCAACAGCCGCAGGTAAAGATAGCGCAGCCAACGCTTCCAGGCAGAACCCCGGCGGGCCGAGGTCGGCCCCAGTTGAGATCCAGAGTAGGAGCGGGAATAAAGCCCAGGGGATCCCGACGAAGGTTCAGAGAAAGAGGGCAGCCTCAACCAAAAGAGGGGGCTCATGGTGGCAAAAAGGGCGACGGAGGGAAGGTGTTAACTCCTGTAAATCCAGTGTATCTTTCCTGCCGTCGGCAAATCCAGGTCGGCAGCAACAGGATGAGGCTGGAGGATCCATTGAAGGGCGCTAGCTGAGCTTGTCCACCAAGGCCAGCACGAAGTGAAGACTCAAGTAGGAAACCAGCGCCACCAAAAACAGGAACAGGGCAATGCTCAGCCCAGATCGCAGGGCGACCCATTCTCTCTTGGGGTCAGGCTTTTCGGGGGGAGTTGTCATCAGAGCAAGTAGAGCAGGATAAACAACACAATCCAAACCCCATCCACAAAGTGCCAGTAGATCTCGGCAGCCTCGACGCCAAAGTAGTGTTGGGCGCTGTAGTGGCCCGGCTTCAGGGATCGCCAGAGCACCGCCAAAATAAACAGCAACCCCGCCGCCACGTGCAGCCCGTGAAACCCCGTCAAGACATAGAAGGTACTGGCAAACAAGTTGGTGGTGAGGCCAAACTCCAGGTGGCTGTACTCGTAGAGCTGCCCGGCCAGGAAGATGGCCCCCATCAGGGCAGTGAGGGCAAACCACAGCCGCAATCCCTTGACGTTATTGGCCTGGATGGCAGGCTTGGCCTGGTGGATAACCAAACTGCTGGAGAGGAGGATTGCCGTGTTGATCCCAGGCAAGAGCAATTCCCGCTCCGGCGTCCCTTCCGGTGGCCAAACCGGGGCCGTGAGGCGGTAGGCCAAATAGGCCATGAACAGGCCCAAGAATAGACAGCCTTCCGCTACCAGGAACATCAGCAGACCAAAAACGCGATGATCTGGGTGCTCGGCATGAGCGGCATGGGCCTGAGTGTGGCCGACCATCAAGGCATCAGAAGCGAGGGATCCTTGCATATTCCTGTCCACTTAAAATCAATTCTCGCCAAATTCCAGAGACTTCTTGAAACTGTAGGGGCAGCCCAGCCAAGATCAAGACGGGAATACCCGACGAGCAGAGGATGGATACCCAGCGGGCAAGTCTCCTGCTAAGAAGAAGTAGGCTCCGCCTCAGCCAGCGCCAGCTCCCGCAAGCTCTGCAACTGGGCGGCCAAGTAATCCAAAGTCTCCTTGCTGTGCAGCCCGTAGTCGTAGGGGCCAGTTAGCAGGATGGGATCCCCGTAGAAGTTGTGGGCAGGCGGTGGGGAAGAAGTTGTCCACTCCAGAGTTAGAGCCTGCCAGGGGTTGTCTCCGGCCTTGGGCCCAGCTACCCAAGAGTAGATGGCGTTCACCAAGAAGGGCAGCGTGGAAATGGCCAGAATGAAAGCCCCCACCGAGCTAATCCAGTTGAGGTCGGCAAATTGCGGGTCGTACTGAGCCACGCGGCGGGGCATGCCCATTAGACCCAGCTTGTGCATCGGCAAAAAGCACATGTTGAAGCCGACAAAGGTCAGCGCAAAATGCACCCGTCCCCAGAACTCGTTCAGCAGCCGGCCGGTCATCTTGGGGAACCAGTGGTAGAGGCCGGCATAGATGCCAAACACGCTGCCGCCAAACAACACGTAGTGCAGGTGGGCCACCACAAAGTAGGTGTCGTGGACGTGGATATCCAACGGCACCGAAGCAAGGATGATCCCGCTCAAGCCGCCGATGACGAACATGGAGATAAAGCCCATGCCAAACAACATGGCTGACCGGAAGTGGATCTTGCCGCCCCAGAGAGTGGCCAGCCAGCTAAACACCTTGATCCCGGTGGGAACGGCAATGGCCATGGTGGCGATCATGAAGAACACCCGCATCCAGTCGGGGGTACCGCTGGTAAACATGTGGTGAACCCAGACGATCAAGCCCAAAAAGCAGATGGCCAAGCTGGAGTAGGCAATGGCTTTGTAGGCAAAGATGGGCTTGCGGGCATGCACCGGCAAGATCTCCGAGATCATGCCGAACACCGGCAGAACCATGATGTACACCGCCGGGTGGGAGTAAAACCAGAACATGTGCTGGTACACCACTGGATCCCCGCCGCCGCTGGGGTTGAAGAAGGCCGTGCCCGCCAACAGGTCAAAGCTAAGCAGGATCAGCGCCCCAGCCAGAACCGGCGTCGCGATGAGAGTGATGATGGAAGCAGCCAGCATCGCCCAGCAAAACAGAGGCATATCCTCCATCTTCATGCCGGGCATGCGCATCTTGAGGATGGTGGTAATAAAGTTCACGGCCCCCAGAATGGAAGAGGTTCCGCCTAACAAAATGCTCAGGATCCAGAGTTCTTCTCCCACTTTGCCGCTGATGAGGCTCAGCGGCGGATACGAGGTCCAACCCGCTGCCGGGGCCTCGAGGAAGAGGCTAGCCAGCAGCAAAAGGCCGCTGGGTGGAATTAGCCAAAAGGCGACGGCGTTTAGCCTAGGAAAAGCCATGTCCCGCGCCCCAATCATCAGCGGCACCAGGTAGTTGCCAAAGCCCCCCATCAAAGCCGGGACAATCCACAAAAAGATCATGATTGTGGCGTGCAAGGTAAAGGCGCCGTTGTAGCGCTCAAAACCGAGAAAGTCGGCTTCGGGGGTGGCCAGCTCGGCCCGCACGGCTGTAGCCAGCGCTCCCCCCACCAAGTAGAAGGAAAAGGTGGTCACCAAATACTGGATCCCGATCACCTTGTGGTCGGTGGAGAAGGTAAAAAAGCGCCACCAAGGCTCGGCGGCAGGCTCCAGGCTGGCTTTGGGGGCGGCGGCAAAGGTGGGATTGTCCTGTAGCTGGGTCATGGCAAAAGGCTCCTACTGGCGTCACCAGAACGTCCGTCAAGGGGAAAGGGAGCTCTCTAGCCCGCTGAGGGAAGGGATCCCGTTCGCGTCAGCGAGAGGGAGTCCTTGGGCAGTTGGAGAGAGGTTAGATCAGCAGGCGAGAGGCCCAAACGCTGCTGGTGAACTTGGACAAAGGCAGATTGTGGGTGAGGGTGGCGCTCAGCCAAGGCCAGGGCGCCGGTTCCGCCCCGAGCAGCCACAATTTGCTCCTGCTGCCAGCGCTCGAACTCTTCCGGCGTCTCCACAATCAGTTGCCCAGCCATCACCCCATGGTAGGGGCCGCATAGCTCGGCACAGATGATGGGATAGGTTCCTAGCTGCGTGGGCACAAACTCTAGGTGAGTTTCTCGGCCAGGGATCAGATCCTGCTTGAGGCGAAATTGCGGCACCCAAAAGGCGTGGTTGACATCCATAGCCGTCATGTTCAAGCGCACCCGCTTGTTAAGAGGCAGGTGCAGCTCGCCGGCCACCAAACCCGATTCCGGATAGGTGAACATCCAGGCATATTGCATGCCCTGAACTTGAACCACCAGCTCTGGCCGGCCTGTTTCTTTTCCGGGCAGCACTGCAGGGGTGTAAGCATAGCCCGGATCCCCGGCTTCTGCCTCGTAGGCAGACCCCATCGCCATGGCCGCGTGGACGTGGCCGCCAACATCGGCGCCCCCATACACCGCCTGATAGACATCGAGACTGGCCAGGCCCAGCCAGAGGATGATCACCGCCGGCACCGCCGTCCACACGATCTCCAGCAGCACGTTGCCGTGGTTGGGATCCCCATCTCCTCGATCGCCCCGCCGCTTACGGTAGCGGATAATGCAGTAGAGGAGTACCCCTTGCACCACCAAGAAGATCCCGGTGGCGATGGTGATTGTGCTGTTGAAGAGGCTATCGAACAGGGGAGCTGAGTCGGCTGCTGATTCGGGAAGCAGATGGTGGTTCTGGCCGTACCAGAGGCTGGCCAGGGTCAGCAGAACTCCGATACCCACCAAAAGGATGTTGCTCAGGGCACTCACGACTGCTTTTCCCCACTGCAAGAGATGCTTACTCCAGCAGATTGCCCAATAGGGCCTGCCGGATTGAACTTGGCTTTTTATACCTCTCAGATGCTAGCTCACAGGAATCGGAGAGGATGGCTCAGGCTTATGGATCTCTTCAGGATCTTCCAGGGATCGGCAGTTTCGGCAGACCTGCGCAGGGGCCGTACTACACGACTCTGGTGGAGAGGCATCTCTCCGAACAGAGGTTCTCGTTGCCCGTAGCCTGAGGTAGCGTGGGATAACCCCGCCAGTTGGGGGGTTAGAGAGATTCTGCACCGTTGTTTCGCCAATGTCTTTTCCCCATTCATCGGCGACCTTTCTATCTGGCTTAGGGGATCCCCTGCCGATCCAAACCCCATCGACCGTCTCGGAGTTGGCCGGCATCCTCAAGGAGTGCCAGGGGCGGAAGGTGCTGCCGCTGGGGCAGGGGAGCAAGTGGAGCTGGGCCCAGGTTGCCGAGCCGGTGGATCTGGCTCTCAGCACCTCTGGCTTACGCCGGCTTATCGACCATGCGGCTGCCGATCTCACCGTCACGGTGGAAGCCGGTATGACCCTGGCAGAACTGCAACCCATCTTGGCAGAGCGGGGGCAATGGTGGCCGGTGGATCCCCTCTATCCAGATCGGGCCACCCTAGGGGGCATCATCGCCACCGCCGATACAGGTTCTCTGCGCTGGCGCTACGGTGGGATCCGCGACTTGCTGCTGGGCATAACCTGGGTGCGGGCGGATGGGGAGGTGGCCAAAGCAGGCGGGCGGGTTGTCAAGAATGTTGCCGGCTACGACCTGATGAAGCTGTTCACCGGATCCCTGGGCAGTTTGGGGATTCTGACCCAGGTAACCCTGCGGCTTTATCCTTTGCCAGCAGCCCAGTCTGCGTTGCTGGCTACGGGATCCCTGCCGGAGTTGGAGGTCTTGTGTCGGCAGGCGCTGACCGGCCCGGTTAACCCTGTGGGGGTGGATCTCTGGCTGAGGGCAGGGGGAGCTCAGGCCTGGCTCAGCTTTCATGGCTCGCAGCGAGCGGTTGCCCAACAGATGACCCAAATGCGGCGGCTGGCCCCCGCAGGGCTAACTTTGCAGGAAGTGAGTCCCAGCTCTCTGCCCCTGCCTCAACCCGGCTCAGAGGCGGTGCTGGCCAAGTTTGGGTGCCTGCCCAACCAGAGCCTGGCCACATTGGAGCAGTTTCAAGCTCTGTTTCCCGAGGCGCAGGTGCAACTGCACCGCGGCTGTGGGCTGGGACGGGCTTGGCTGGTTCAGCCAGAAGTGGGATCCCTGCTGCAACTGCAGCGCCACCTCAAGTCTGTGGGCGGATTTCTCCTGCTTCTGGAAGCCCCACCGGCCCTGAAGCGGGCTCTTCCCCCCGACTTTGGCCCAGCCACCAGCTTGATGCGCAGGCTGAAGCAGCAATTCGACCCCACCGGCACCTTTAGCCCCAGTTGGATATGAAGGCCACCGCTTCTTCCCCGGCATCCTGCTGGCCAAACGGCTGGTTCCGGTGCATGATAGATCTATAAGAACTTGAAACATTTCTTAATATCACTTCTCAGGATCTCAGCGTCAAAGCCAAAAAAGAGGTCAGCATGAGCATTGAGTGGCAACGGATACTCCGCATTGGGGTGATTTTTTGCATTGGGTTGTTGATTGGGGTCGGCGGAGGATCCCTGACCTGGGCGCAACCGGCCCTGCCGGTGGTGCCGATGGAGCTGCCTCAGCCGCCTCTGCCGGTTTTGGACTTAGCGGATCAGTTGACCAGCAGCCAAGAAGCCCAACTGGCGCAGCACCTGAACAAGCTAGAGCAAGACACCGGTTGGAAGCTGCGGGTGCTGACTCAGTTTGACCAAACGCCGGGCCGGCAAGTGAAAGAGTATTGGGGCCTGAATGAGCGCAGCGTTTTGATGGTGGCGGATCCCAGGGGCGGCAACTTGCTGGCGTTTAATGTGGGGGATGCCGTGCGAGAGATCTTGCCGCGCACCTTTTGGATTGAGCTGCAATCTCGCTTTGGCAACCAATTCTACGTGCGGGAGCACGGTACTCAGCGCGCCATCCTGGAGACCGTCGACGTCTTGGATCGCTGTTTTCACCAGGGGGGCTGCCGGGTGGTGCCCGGCCTGCCTCAAGAGCAGTGGATCCTGACGTTGGTGACCTCGATTTTGGGAGGGATCGTGTTCGGATTTGCCGGCAAGCCCCGCCATGCGGAGGAGCTGTTTAACTGGCGCTGGGCTTTGCTCATTTCTCCTCTGTGGTTCATTTTGTTTGGGGCTTTCGGTATTGGCCCGGTGGTCACGCGCACCCAGGACTGGATCCCCTTGCTGCGCAATGTCTTGGGGTTTCTGGCAGGGGCCTTGGTGATCTACCTAGCTCCCATTGCTCGCCCGGCAGTGGATCAGCAATAGCCGACTCTTGACAGACTCCCAGCATCGAGGATCAGCGGTTTTCCAACGGCACTTATAAAGCTTACGGCCCGCTTGTGCGAGCAGTCTGGTCGGCCATTCCGCTGGCGCTCCTCGGACGAAGTCCTTGCAGCGGTGCTTATAACTCCCCTCTCCCTCTGGGAGAGGGGCTGGGGGTGAGGGCTGGGAGAGGGGCT
>NZ_JANSJI010000274.1:0-781 GCF_047462475.1 Synechococcus sp. H55.11 | reverse complement strand
CTTGATTTATGGCTGCGTTGTCTTGAGAAAGACTACCTGGGATCCTTCATCCCTGAGAGTGGTGCAACCGTCAAGCTAGCTGTCGTCCCAAAAGATTCCTGCTCCCGCCTCTACAAATCTCTTCGGGAAAAGCTATCTCTTCCTCCTTTTCAGCTTTTTGATCTAAGCGAAGAGCGCATCAAGCTACATTCAATTGAGAATTTTTGGTTTGCCCTTGCTCAGAAGGTAGACTGGGAATCCTTTGCCAGAGAACTGCGCTATAGCATTCTCAAAAAAATTGGATATCTCCCCGACTTAGAACTTCAGGACTGCACTTTAGAGGAACTGGCAGAGTTTTACCAGGTTGAGGCCCGCGAGATCAACATACAGTTCCAGCGAGAAATTAAGAAGCTGATTTTTCAGGACTACTCTCTGGCTCTCGACTTTCGCAAGGCTATTTCCCGTCTCATCTACGAGCCTCTACAAAGTCCAGGCACTCTAGAAGGTTTGTGTCTCGCGATTCAGAAGTGGTTCAAAGGTACACTGGAATCTATCAGTCAAGTGCGTGGGGCAGCCATTTTTCGAAGGATTGATAGGACAAATTCTAGAGAGATCCTACTTTCTTTTCTGAGGCTTTTTACACGCCAGCTCGGTTGCACAGCAATTCTTGTCAGTCTGTTTCATTACTACGAGCGAAGAGAAAGTGGACGTCCAAACTTTGACCGTAGGCAAATCATCGATCTCTATGAAACCTTGCGAGAGTTTATCGATGCAGAGAGTAAGCTTGAGAAAACAGCTCTAA
>NZ_JANSJI010000273.1:0-15646 GCF_047462475.1 Synechococcus sp. H55.11 | reverse complement strand
CTCGATAACCCATGACAAGAGAACCCCTTGCACCATTTTCTGCTAATGCTTGGCAGCCCTTGTGTCCAAGGAGCGGGGAGCGAGGGATCCCGGTTCAACTGATTACCCTGAAGAGCCTGCTGTTCCCTCGAGCTTTGGCACAACTGGATGCGGACAGCAGCTACGCGTTTTGCCGGGATCCCATTTGTCCTGTTGTTTATTTTTCTGAGCAAGGTCAAAGCTTTGGGGTTGACGACCTCAAGGTGCCAGTCTTTCAAAAAGAAAGTGGCGAGGACGTGCCCGTCTGCTACTGTTTTGCATGGACCCGCCGGCGCATTCGGCAAGAGCTGCAGGGATCCAAAACACCCCAGGCCATTCTTGCCGAGATTGCCGCCCACATCAAAGCCAGGCGCTGTGGCTGCCAGGTCAACAACCCCCAGGGGTTTTGCTGTCTGGAAAATGTCAGGCAGGTCATCTTAGAAGTGCAGCAAGAGAAAGTTGGGGAACGAGATAGCTGAAGAGCCAAAAGACCAGAGATTTCTCCGTTTCAAGGGTAGCTTTGGTCGTACCATTCCTACGAGGATTGCGCACAGATTGTCCAACCTTCTAAAGGCAAACTTGTGTCTAGAACCTTCTTGGCTGGGGTGGGAGTTATCGCAATTATCGGCTGAAATAGGCGTTGAGCCATTCCAGGCATTCCATAAAGTAAAACACCAACGGCGCGGTAAAGACGTAGCTATCGCCCCGATCCAAAATGCCGCCGTGGCCGGGGATGAGATCCCCGGAGTCTTTGACACCGGCATCCCGCTTCATCAGCGATTCCGTTAGGTCGCCCAACAGGCTCGTTAGCCCAATCAAAAACCCCAGCACGCTGCCGCTCCACCAGCGCCAGGGCCAGTTCAGATAGTAGGCTCCGGCCATGGCCAGGGCCACGCTGGCTGCGATCCCGGCCACGGCCCCTTCCACCGTTTTTTTTGGGCTGAGGAGGGAGAGCTTAGTGCGCCCAAAGGCCCGCCCACAGAGGTAGGCCGCTACATCGGCAGCAATGACACAGCCAATAGCCAACAGCGTAATCCACAGCCCTTCCCCCAGTCCTTGGGAAAAAGACAAAGCCCTGACCCGAATCCAGAAGCTGGGCAACAGCGCGCAGTAAAACAATCCCAAAATCGAGGTGGCAATGTCGGCGATGGTGGCCAGCTTGGGCTTAAAAAGCAGATAAAAGCAGATCACAGAACCGGCCACGATAAAAGCAGGGCTGGTCCACTCCGGCTTAACCTGCTGCAAAATCACCAGCACTTGGCTGGAAAACATGGTGGTGCGCATGGCCGGTGCATTGCCCTTGGCCTGCACCAAGCGAAAGAACTCCAGTTGGGCCAGAAAGACGATTAGCCCCATGGCCGCCGTGAAGTACCAGCCCCCTAGCAGGGTGACCGTCAGGGCAAACAGCACCGCCGCAAAACCGCTAACCCAACGGGCTCCCATAGGCGCACCCCGTCACGTTGGTTGGCCAAATATCTCTTGCCCGCGGCTCCAGGTCGAAGTCCGATCCGAAGGCAGAAGAAGCCCTCATCCTTGCGCTCTTGGTGTTCGGGATTCGCGTCTGCGCGACGAAGTCTTGATGCGGCTGCTGCAAAATGGAAACGCCTCTTGCCCTAGCCCTTCAGTTTAACTCTCCTGGATCTCAAACAACTGCCCTTGGTCCTACAGGGTGGAACTTACGGGCAAGGTGGCAGGCAAATCCCAACAAGCGATCCTTGAGCATGAGATAATAGGCAAACTGCAAAGCTCACTGCTGACCGCTTAGGACATTCCTGACTCGTTGCACTGCAGCATGGTTCAAGAACTTACTTCTCGCTCTACGACTGCTCGCATTTCTGCCCAAGAGGCTCGCCTTCTCTATGAAGACATGGTGCTGGGCCGCCTGTTTGAGGACAAGTGCGCCGAGATGTACTACAAGGGCAAGATGTTCGGCTTTGTGCACCTGTACAACGGCCAAGAGGCTGTTTCCACGGGGGTGATCAAGGCGCTCAAGCCCACCGACTACGTGTGCAGCACCTACCGGGATCACGTGCATGCCCTCAGCGCCGGGATCCCCCCGCGGGCGGTGATGGCGGAGCTGTTCGGCAAGGCCACCGGCTGCAGCAAGGGCCGCGGCGGCTCGATGCACCTGTTCTCGGCGGAGCACAACTTTTTGGGCGGCTATGCCTTTGTGGCCGAGGGGATCCCGGTGGCCACAGGGGCGGCCTTTTCGGCCAAGTACCGCGGCACCGACCAGGTGACAGCCTGCTTCTTTGGGGATGGAGCCTGCAACAACGGCCAGTTCTACGAGTGTCTCAACATGGCCGCCCTCTGGAAGTTGCCCATCCTTTATGTGGTGGAAAACAACTTCTGGGCTATCGGCATGGCCCACAAACGGGCCACTTCAGTAACCGACATCTACCTCAAGGGCCCTGCTTTTGGCATGCCCGGCTACCAAGTGGACGGCATGGACGTGCTGGCGGTGCGAGAGGCTGCCCAACAAGCTATTGCCCGGGCCCGCGCCGGCGAAGGCCCCACCCTGCTGGAGTGCATCACCTATCGTTTCCGGGGCCATTCCCTCGCCGATCCTGACGAGCTGCGCAGCCCGGAAGAAAAAGAGTTCTGGCGGCAGCGGGATCCCATCCAACGACTGGAACGCTACGCATTGGAACACAACTTGATGACCGAGGCAGACTTTCAGGCCATCCACGCCGAGGTTGGCGCTGCGATTGAAGATGCGGTAACCTTTGCCCTCGAAAGCCCAGAGCCCACCCTGGACGAGCTACATCGCTTTGTGTTTGCCGAAGACGAATAGATCCAGGGCAAACCCCAGCCACAAAAGGCCGCCGATCTGTTTCCAGCCTGTTCCGACGGATTACAGGCAGGGCTGGCTCTTTTGAGCTGAGGGATCCTGCCGACCCCGAAAAGGGTGTGAAGGCATCAGCGACCCACCTGAGCCCAGCAACCCTCGAGGATCCTCAATGCTTAACATCGGGAAACCCTTCCAGAGATCTGCGCAATAGAGCAGCCTTTTTTGTAAATATCACTTCCCATTTGTTTACATAGCTTCATATCATTGAGGTATTGAGCATGAGTATTTATTCCTGGTCATGAGCAATCCTCTTGAGTTTCCTTGGCTGTCGGCCCTGGTGCTCTTGCCGCTGCTGGCAGCCTTTGGGATCCCTTTGATCCCTCAGAGCCGTTGGGCGCGTTGGTATGCCCTCGCTGTGGGGGCTTTTGATTTGGGTCTGATGGTCTATGTCTTTGCGCGGCACTACGACCTGCAGGATTTTTCGCTGCAACTGGCGGAGCGCTACGCCTGGGTGCCCCAGATCGGGTTTCACTGGTCGCTGGCGGTGGATGGCCTGTCCTTTCCGCTGGTGTTGCTCTCGGGCTTGATTACGACCCTGTCGATCGGGGCGGCTTGGAATCTCACCCACAAGCCGCGTTTGTTTTTCTTCCTGCTGCTGCTGATGTACGGCGCCCAGGTGGGCGTGTTCCTGGCGCAGGATCTGCTCCTGTTCTTCTTGATGTGGGAGATCGAGCTGGTGCCGGTCTATCTGCTGATTGCCATTTGGGGTGGGCCGCAGCGCCAGTACGCCGCCACCAAGTTCATCCTCTACACCGCTGCCGCCTCTATTTTTATTCTGGTGGGATCCCTGGCGATGGCCTTCTACGGCGAGGGCTTTAGCTTGGAGATGGCAGAGCTGAGCGCAAAATCCTACCCGCTGGCACTGCAGATCTTGGTGTATGCGGCTTTCCTGATTGCCTTTGGGGTGAAGCTGCCGATTTTTCCAGTTCACACCTGGCTGCCGGATGCTCATAGCGAAGCCTCGGCGCCCATTTCCATGATCCTGGCCGGGGTGCTGCTCAAGATGGGGGGCTACGGCCTCATCCGCCTGAACGTGGGCATCTTGTCGGAGGCCCATGTGTACTTTGCCCCGGTGCTGGCGGTGTTGGGCACGGTGAACATCATCTACGGGGCGCTGGCCGCCTTTGGGCAAAACCACCTCAAGCGGCGCTTGGCCTATTCGTCCATTGCCCATATGGGCTTTGTGTTGATCGGGATCTCTGCCTTCACGGAGTTGGGCATCAACGGCGCCCTCTTGCAAATGATCTCCCACGGTCTGATCGCTGCAGTTTTGTTCTTCCTGACAGGGATCACCTACGAGCGCACCCATACCCTTGCCCTCGACAAGTTGGGCGGGTTGGCCAAGCAAATGCCAAAGGCTTTTGCCCTGTTTACAGCAGGATCCCTGGCCTCGTTGGCGCTACCCGGGATGAGCGGATTTGTGGGTGAGCTGACGGTGTTCTTGGGCTTGATCACCAGCGATGCCTATGCGCCGACCTTCAAGGCAGGAATTGCTCTGCTGGCGGCAGTGGGCATTATTCTGACGCCCATTTACTTGCTCTCTATGCTGCGGCAGGTGTTCTACGGGGCTCAGGATCCCGGCTTGGTGTTGGAAGACTACCTGGGGGATCTGCGCCCGCGAGAAATGGCGGTGGCTCTCTGTCTGCTGTTGCCGATTCTCGGCATTGGCCTCTACCCGCGGCTGGCTACCCAAACCTACGATGTTACGACGGTGGCGGTAGCTGCTCAGTTGCGCAGTGTGTTGGCAACTGAAATTGTGCAGCGGCCTTTCTTGCCGGTGCAACCGGCCCAGGTGGCGGCTCTGCCCCTGGAAGATTGAAACGGGGTCAAGACCTCGGTTGTTCTCTATCCCTCAATTAGCCCAGAAGAGCTGGTGTTCGAGGAGCAACTCGACTCAACCTTCAGCTCTTCTTTTTGTTTTTTAAGCTTCTTTTAAGTTTTAAGGTTGGATTTAGGATTGGGGATGCTCCTGGGCTGGGATTTTCCGATGGTTGATTGTTCTTGGGCTGCCAATCCTAGCGGTGATCGGTACGAATGGAGTTCTGTTCCATCAGGTTTAGCTGCACCACCAACCACCAGAGGGTTACATCCGAATAGGTCGCCCGACGCTTGAGCCGAGAAATGGAGTGTACCGGGTTTTGGCTGTCGATCATCCACTCCGAAGCGATGATTTGGCCACGTTGCTGAGCATTCATGGTTTCTCCCTCCGCTCGCCAACTGCTCAATACTTAGGATGGCTAATACCCAGAATGGCCAATTTGCACGGGAGTGTGTGAAAAAATATATTACACAGGCATCTCCAAAGTCGGCTAACTTTCTTAGCAATAGGGATCTCATCAGCTGCTGGGTTGCCGATTCGCCGTCCGGGAACGAGAAAAACCTTGTAAAAAGGGCAAAATATTGGCTGAGTGGATCCCCTCTATCTTCACAAGTCTTAAAACCGGAAAGATCCCATCTCTCTACTGGCCTGAAGGTCTGGGTTCTACTTCTGTTTGCCAACCTTTATAGCAGCAACCCTTGAGAAGTCCAAAACAACGATGAGAGCCAAGGCCACCTCCCCCCAGCCCGCCGCTGCTTTTGCAGAAGTGGTGGAGGCCAACACCACAACCTTTGTGGCCCAGTGCTTCGAGCCGGAACGCTTGACCTTCCCGCCTATGCCTGCTCTCGGCAGTTGGACGCGCTCCCAAGACGAGGAGACCGGCAACCCGATCTATGGAGTGGTTTGCTATGCCGCCATTGCGCCCATCGACACGATTCACCGCACCCGAGCTTTGGGTCTCTCCCCTGAGGAGTTGCGGGAGCAGCAGCCTCAAATTTTCGCCATGTTGCGCACCGATTTCCGCGCGGCCATTGTCGGCTTTGTCAGTGGGGGGCGGGTCTACCAGTACCTGCCGCCACGCCCTCCCCAGATTCACCAGCCAGTTTATCTCTGCTCCGATACAGAGGTCAGGGAGTTTTGCCGCTCTTTCGAGTTTTTGCGTACTCTGCTACGGGTCAACGGGATCCCGACCGATGAGCTGGTGGCTGCCGTGATTCGCCAGACTTACCGAATCCTGAACTGGGATCGCAACTGGCTTTTACAGGCAGGTCGGCAGTTAAGCTCGCTGTTGCGGGACGATTACGAGCATCTCAGCGCGATTTTACGAAAGATTGAAGTATAGGCGAAGAAATGTTGAGAATGGCCTTGGATCCTTCTTGAGTCGAGCTAGAGGGTGATAATCTGAGGCAGTTTGCTGTGGGATGTGTTCCTTTTGTATCCTCTTTCCGCTGTAAAAATGTTTAACAAATTCAATTCTTCTGATAAGCCCTCTAAAGGCAATTGGGCAGGCCGCACCTTTTCTGCTGCTGCGGGCGCTGTAGTGGCAGCCGGTGTTTGCATTGCCCACGGTCAGCCGGCTCATGTGTCGCTGTGGGTGGCCTGTTGCGCGACCGTATTTACCCTTGTTTTGGATGAGATGGGCTGGATTTAGGCTCAGTATCAATCGGCTTTGGGTTGTGCTGCATTGAGAAACCGGACTAAAGCAGAGATCAACCACTAGGAAATCTCAAATAGAGCTCCCTGCCCATCTGGGCTTGCGGCTTAGGTGAAGGGATCCCTTCATCCTGCTTCGCGGGCTGCCCGCACCAACAATCCTGCTGTGATCAGCCCTGCCAAAATAGAGCTGCCGCCATGGCTGAACAAAGGCAGGGGCACACCTGTGGTGGGCAGGATCCCGGTGACCACGCCGATATTCATTAGCGACTGCCCCACCAAAAACATCAGGCAGCCGCAGGCTACCAGGCGAATGGGCAACTCTCGGCAGCGACCCATCACCCGCCAGCCCAGCAGGGTATAGAAGGTCAGTAGCCCCAGAAAGAACAGGGATCCGGCCAAGCCGAACTCCTCTGCGTACACCGAGAAGATGAAGTCGGTGTATTGGATGGGCAGATAAAACAGCTTTTGCTGGGAAAGGCCATACCCCTTGCCCCACAGGCCGCCAGAGCCAATGGCCAACAGGCTTTGCACCAACTGGTAGCCATCCCCTTGGGCATTGCCCCAGGGATCCAAAAAAGCCAGGATGCGCCGCCGTTGGTAGTCTTTGCTGAGAATGCTGGCCACGGTTGCCAGAATCCCCAGCCCCGCTGTGGCCAGAAGGGAGAAAGCTGGGATCCCGGCAGCCCAAGCCATGACCCAGAGGGTAAGGCCACAAATGGCCGTGGTGCCCAGGTTGGGCTGGGCGAGGATCCCCAAGAGGGCAAAGGCGAAGATGCCCACCCACAAGACGCGGAACCAGAGCGGGTGGTGAAACCAGCGGCCAAAGACCCAGGCTCCCTGCAACACCAACAGGGGCTTGAGCAATTCGGAAGGCTGGATAATCGGGATCACCTTTAAGTCCAGCCAGCGGCTGGCCTCCAGGCGGGAAACCCCCAGCCCCGGCACTTGGGTGGCCCACACCAAGCCAACTCCCACCAAGCAGAGGATCCCGGCCCAGGGGAACCAGCGCCGCAAGGGGATCCGCACCAGAGCCGAAAAGCAACTCAGCCCCAGCCCGGCCCAGACCAATTGGCGCCTGAAAAAGTAGAGGCCATCGCCACTGATCCGCTGAGCCACGGGGTAGGAAGCAGAAAACAGCATCATCAGCCCCAGAGCCAGCCAGACCAGGGTGAGCCAGCGCAGCCAGCGAGCTTCAGCATTCCAGGGATCCCTGGAGGGCTTGGCAGCAGGCTCGGAAATGGTTGCCACGGTGTTCAAAGCTGGAGTACTGGTCGAAACTGGCGCAGGCGGGAGACAGCAAAACGGTGATGGGTTGAGCAGGGGCTCCGTCCCGCTGACGCGAGAGGGAACAGGCCGCTGCCAAGGCCCTTTCCACAGCTAGATCTAGGGTTGGCACGAGCTCAACGTCAGTATAGTGGATCCCCTTGAGGGCCGCGGCCAGAGTGGGGCCAGCCTCTCCAATCAGCAGCACCCGCGCCACCTTGGCCCGAATCAACTGCAGCCAGGCGGCGGGATCCCCCTGCTTGGCCCTTCCCCCGGCAATCAAAACAATGGGTGGGGGGAGGGCGTTGAGCGCCACCCAGCCGGCCTCGTAGTTGGTGGCCTTGCTGTCGTTGACGAAGCGGATGAGGGTGGATCCCATCTGGATTTGCGCCACCCGCTCCAGCCGATGGGGCATGCCGGCAAAGGATCGGATGGCTTTTTGAATGGCGGCGTTGGGGATCCCGGCCAGACGCGCTGCTGCTGCCGCCAAGAGCAGGTTTTGCAGATTGTGTTGGCCGGGGCAGCGTTCTGCAAAGTCTCCCAACTCCGCCACCGCTTCCCCCTGGATATAGAGGCAGCTTTCCCGCAGGTCAACGAATGCAGTGGGATCCCGGTCGCGGCAGCGTTGCCCAGCAACAAGGGAAATCCAATAGGTGTTTTCCCAGTCCTGCCGGCGGCGGCACAGGTAGGGATCTTCGCCATTCACGACCCGCCACTGGGCCCGATCCAAGAGGCGAGCCTTGAAGCCGGCATAGCGCTCCAGCGTCCCGTGCCGTTCCAAGTGATCGGGAGTGAAGGTGGTCCACACCCCAATGCGCGGCGGCCCCCCAGGCGTACTGCTCATGAGGCGGCTGCTGGCTTCCAACTGATAGCTGCTCAGCTCCGCCACGATCCAATCCGGCTCTAGCTTTCCCTGGAGCGTTTCCAAAGCCACCTGAGAGAGGGGAAGGCCGATATTGCCGCAGGGGATCCCTTCTAGCCCCGCGGCTTTGAACATCTCCGCCACCAGCGCCGTGGTGGTGCTTTTGCCGTTGGTGCCGGTGATCCCCACCCAAGGCAGGTGCTCAAGGTAGCGCCAGGCCAGCTCCGCTTCCCCCACCACCTCGATCCCCTGTTGACGCGCCGCCTGCAGCAGCGGGTGATCCCAGGCAATGCCCGGACTGACCACCACCTGCTCCACTCCTTTTGCCAGTTGAAACGGCTCCCCCAGCCGAACGGGGATCCCTTCCTGGCTCAACTCGGCCTGCCGCTGCCGCAGGAGAGGGGACTCTTGCTCATCCCAAACCAGCACTTCATACCCTTGGGCCCGCAACAGTCGCGCTGCCGCCAGCCCCGCAATACCCAGCCCCAAAACCTGATGGCCCACGTTGGTTTCCCCATCATCCCCCTAGGTCTGGATCTTACAATGGCTACATCCATCACCCTCTTCTTCTCTCTCACATAACGCTTTCTCAAGGGATCTCGATGGCCGGCGTGAGGTTTGGCATTGTTGTTTTTCCCGGGTCTAATTGCGACCGCGATGTAGCCTGGGTGGCCCGCAGCCTTTGCGGCTGCCCAACGCGGTTGATCTGGCACCGGGAGACGGATTTGTCAGGGCTGGATGTGGTGGTGCTGCCGGGGGGCTTCAGCTACGGGGATTATTTGCGTTGCGGGGCCATCGCCCGCTTTGCGCCGGTGATGGGATCCCTGGCCGAGCATGTGGCGCGGGGGGGCTATGTCTTGGGCATTTGCAACGGCTTCCAGATCTTGACAGAAGCCGGCCTGCTGCCGGGGGCGCTGGTGCGCAACGCCAACCTGCACTTTATCTGCGACCGGGTGGGGATCCGCGTGGAACGGCAGGATCTCCTGTGGACAAGGGCCTACCCTGGCGGAGCCACCCTGACCCTGCCCATTGCCCATGGAGAAGGCCGCTACACCTGCGATGCCGACACCCTCAAGCAGTTGCAAGACAGGGGGCAGATCGTCTTTCGCTATGCTCCGGTCGCGCCCAACGGCTCGGTGGATAACATTGCCGGCATTTGCGATCCCAGCGGTCGCATCCTCGGCCTGATGCCCCACCCGGAGCGGGCGGCAGATCCCGATTTGCCAGGGCAGGATGGGATCCCTTTCTGGCAGTCCATCGTAACCAGTCTTGCCAGTTGACTAGAACTGCTGGGCCTGCAACAACACCTGGCGCACTTGGTTCACCATCTCCTCATGATCCACCACCGGCTTGGCGATGTAGCCATCGGCCCCGCTCTGGGCCAAAAAGGCCTCGCGGTCGCCCCGCATGGCGTGGGCCGTCACCAAAATGATGGGAATGGAGCGGCTTTTGGGATCCCCCTTCAGCAGTTGGGCAATGCGGATCCCGTCCACTGCCTCGCCGCGAAAGGTGCTTTGAGAGAGGGAGACATCCAGCAAAATCACGTCCACCTCGCGCGCCTGCGCCAGCCGTAGGATTTCCTCCACATCCTGGCTGTGAAAGACCTCAAACCCGCCTCGCCGCCGCAACACTTTGTCGAAAACGCGGGCGTTAATTGGATCGTCTTCCACCAGCAGCACTGTTGCCATCGCTAACCTAAAGTTGACTTAGTTGCGAACTCAAGCCCCGGCAATCCCCATAGTTCTGGAAACCATCCCGAAGCAATTCTAGCGATCCTATTTGAGCAGTGGGCCAAGGGCTCCCCCTCTAAGATACTGATAGCAATCTCAATAAAGCAGCACCAGCAGCTACCCCCTCTGCCAGCAGGAGAGGACAGCTACCGTTTTGAAAACAGCTTTGCTGGTTTGCCTGTGGGATACTCTACCCGCCTGGAACCGAGCGCTATCTGAAAACAAAACAAGGCCGGGGATTTTTCCGGCCTTGTCCGCGGTACAACTGCCGTCTCTTTGGGCCGCCTCGACCCGCTAACGCCCTCGGCAAGCCGACAACAGCAGCCCCTAGCGCAGATTACTTCTTCTGAATCCTAGGAGTTTCGCGAAAGGCGACGGCAAAAAACAGAAGGCCCAAGGTCAAAAACAGAATAAAGGTGTAGGTGATGGCTTCCATACCGACCTCCAAATCAAAATTCTAAGGGGGCTTAATTCCAGATTAGCTTGGAGCCGCCAGCACCCCATCTCTCCAGAGAAACAGAGTGCCGACGGTCATCCCGCGAGAAAGCCTTACGCTTCTTGCACCTTGCGCGTGGTGGGATCCCCCACTTTTTGGAAGACACCGAATTCCACCATTTCCTCGCTCATGTTCGGGTCAATACCGGCAAACACATCCCGGAAGAGGGTGCGGGCGCCGTGCCAGATGTGGCCGAAGAAGAACAGCAGCGCAAAGACCGCATGGGCAAAGGTAAACCAACCGCGGGGACTGGTGTGGAAGGTGCCGTCGGCTTTGGGGGTTTCTCGGTCGAACTCGAAGAGCTGACCCAATTGGGCTTGGCGGGCATACTTCTTAACGGTTGCCGGGTCGGTAAACACCTGGCCGTCCAGTTTGCCGCCGTAGAACTCCACGGTCACGCCCACCTGCTCAAAGCTGTAGCGCGACTCGGCCCGGCGGAAGGGAATGTCCGCCCGCACCACGCCATCGGCATCGCGCAAGATGACCGGGAAGGTCTCGAAGAAGTTGGGCATGCGCTGCACCGTCAGCTCTCGCCCTTCGCGATCCCGGAACACCGGGTAGCCCAGCCACTCGATGGCAATGCCGTCTCCCTTGTTCATGGGGCCGGCCCGGAACAGGCCCCCCTTGGCCGGGCTGTTACCCACGTAATCGTAGAAGAGCAGCGACTTGGGCAGAGAATCGTAGGCCTCACTGCGGGTCATCCCGGCTTCCATAGCCGCATTCACCCGCCGGTTAATCTCCTGGTTGAAATAGCCAGAATCCCATTGGTAGCGAGTAGGGCCAAACAGCTCCACAGGAGTCGTGGCACTGCCATACCACATCGTCCCGGCCACCACAAAACCAGCAAAAAACACCGCGGCAATTGAGCTGGACAGCACCGTCTCGATGTTCCCCATCCGCAGAGCGCGATAGAGGCGCTGGGGTGGGCGTACCGTCAGGTGAAACAAGCCGGCAATAATGCCGACAATGCCAGCAGCAATGTGGTGGGCCACCACACCCCCAGCGTTGTAGGGGTTAAACCCGGCTGGCCCCCATTCGGGTGCGACTGGCTGGACGTGCCCTGTCGTCGCATAGGGATCGCTCACCCACATCCCTGGGCCAAACACCCCCGTCAGGTGAAACGCGCCAAACCCAAAGCAGAGGATCCCCGCCAAGAGCAGGTGGATCCCAAACATTTTCGGCAAGTCCAAGGCCGGCTCGCCGGTACGGGGATCCCGGAACAGCTCCAGATCCCAGTAAACCCAATGCCAGCAGGCAGCCAAGAAGAGCAATCCGGACAAAACAATATGGGCAGTGGCTACCCCTTCAAACGTCCAAAAGCCCGTATTGGCCACGCTCTCGCCGTAGATATTCCAGCCGCCCCAGGAGTTGACCACCCCCAGGCGAACCATGAATGGCATGACAAACATGCCCTGACGCCACATCGGATTCAGGACAGGATCCGATGGATCAAAAATGGCCGTCTCGTAAAGCGCCATCGATCCGGCCCAACCTGCTACCAGAGCGGTATGCATCAGATGCACCGCAATCAGGCGACCTGGGTCATTCAGTACAACCGTATGGACCCGATACCACGGTAGTCCCATAAAGCTCGGTCCTCCACGTTCTCCAACACTTACGCAATATCCAGTCAAACCATTAAGCCGACATCTTCACCTGGGATCCTGACCTGAGCAGTTTCTTCAGGGTCGAGGAGTGCCGCACCCGCTTGAGCCAACGAGCGCACCCAAGGGGGATATCGCTCTCAGAATTTTTATCACGGGCATCAAACAGTATAACGAAACGCTACCGACCTGAGCGGCTTCAGCCAGGATGCCGTCTTATTTGGCATCATCTTCCCAGATCTCTCGCCGGAGATTAAAAATATGACTTAAAATGTAACAATACTTAGCAAACGCCGGTACTTCCCTGGCTCAGTCTGAAAGTGTCGTGGTTTCTGGCAAGGATATGGCAACGATTCGCTTTGTCAACGAGAATCGAGAGGTCGTCGTCGCGGAAGGCGCTAACCTGCGCTTGAAGGCGCTGGAGAATCAGATCGACCTCTACAAGATGATGGCCAAGCTGCTCAACTGCGGCGGCAACGGTCAATGTGGCACCTGCGTGGTGGAGATCGTCGAGGGATCCGAGAACCTCTCCCCTCGCACCGAGGCAGAAAACCGCAAGCTCAAGCGCAAACCGGATAGCTACCGCCTCGCCTGCCAGACCAAAGTGCTGGGGGATATTGCCGTCAAAACGAAGCCCTAACGCCCATTTTCTCTTTGGGCAAGCCGTACCTAAAGAGTGGTATGCTGACTGCCAGTTAGGCTTGTGGCGGTTGGAGCTATGGAGACGAATTACCTGGGCATCTTGGCCACTCTCTTGGTCGTTTTGGTGCCCGCCATCTTCCTGGTGATTTTGTACGTGCAAACCTCTAGCAGATCTGGCGGTTGACCCTACTGGCTCAAATCGGGCAAATGGCGTGCCCAAGGCCAGACAAAAAGGGGATCCTCTCGACAGGGAGGATCCCTTTGCTCTTGCAAGCCGGACGAACCAAAGGTACGCAGGTTAACGGCCTCAACCGGCCCGGTCAACCTGTTGCCTGAGCCGCCCTAGCTTGGTCAAATGTTCCTGCAGGCTCATACAAAAATTCAAACAGGTTGCCGTAGGGATCCTTACCGTAGAAAGAGGCAGTGCCATCCCGATGGCTGTGGATTTCTCCTACCCGAATGCCTTGGGATTTCAGGCGCTGGTGCTCTTGCTGGAGCTCCTCCAGGTTATCGAAGACAAAGCCAAAGTGCGGCCCTGCTGCGCGGTAGCCCGGCCCCAATAGCGCCAGCCCATCGTCCCCTGCTTTCATGTAGGCCCAGTCGGGATCCTGCCAGACATTGACCATGCCCAACTTTTGGTAGAACTCCACTGCCTTGGGGATGTCTTCTACCCGGATGGCGACATGCCCGAGTTGCCTAAGTGCCATGGTTCTCTCTCTGCTCAATGGAGCCAACTGCAAGGGTTCTCCTCTAATCCAGCATAGCTTGGGGGAGGAGCCCCTCTTCACTCCCCAGCGAGCAGAGATGGGATCCAATCAATTTCAACCTCATGTCAAGCCAAGGCCAGGCCAACGCTTAGGCTGTTGGCTGGGTGGCCAGGAATCGTTCTAGCTCGCTCAAGGCTTCTGCATCCATTTTGGTTTGCATGGGGCAGAACTTCGGCCCGCACATCGAGCAAAACTCCGCCGTTTTGTAGATATCTGCCGGCAAGGTTTCGTCGTGATATTCGCGCGCCCGCTCTGGATCCAAAGACAACTCAAATTGTCGGTTCCAGTCGAAGTTGTAGCGGGCTCTGGACATTTCGTCATCGCGATCCCTGGCCCCAGGACGGTGGCGGGCAATATCGGCAGCGTGGGCGGCAATTTTGTAGGCAATGAGGCCGTTGCGCACATCCTCGGCATTGGGCAAGCCCAGGTGTTCTTTGGGGGTTACGTAGCAGAGCATCGCTGCCCCGTACCAGCCGGCCAAGGCCGCCCCAATGGCAGAGCTGATGTGGTCATAGCCGGCGGCAATATCGGTTACCAGCGGCCCCAAAACGTAGAAAGGAGCCTCGTCGCACTCCTCCATTTGCTTGCGCACGTTAAACTCAATTTGATCCATCGGCACGTGCCCAGGCCCTTCCACCATCACCTGCACATCGTGTTCCCAGGCCAGGCGGGTCAACTGTCCCAGGGTTTTCAACTCCGCCATCTGGGCCTCGTCAGAAGCATCGTGCAGACATCCGGGCCGCAAGGAATCTCCCAGACTAAAAGAGACATCGTATTTCTTGAAAATCTCGATGATGTCGCGGAAGTGGGTGTAGAGCGGATTTTGCTTGTGGTGGGCCAACATCCAACGGGCCAGGATCCCGCCTCCGCGAGAGACAATTCCGGTTAGACGGTTGCGCACCAACGGCAAGTGTTGGATCAGGATCCCGGCATGGATGGTCATGTAGTCCACCCCCTGCTGGGCCTGCTTTTCGATGATGTGCAAGATATCCTCTGCCGAGAGTTTTTCGACATGGCCATGCACACTTTCCAGGGCCTGGTAGATCGGCACCGTGCCAATGGGCACCGGAGAAGCTTGGATAATGGCCGTGCGAATTTCGTCCAAGTCGCCACCGCCGGTGGACAGATCCATAACGGTATCGGCGCCGTATTTGATGGCCAATTTCAGCTTTTCCAGCTCCTCGGCCAACCCAGAGGAAGTGGGGGAAGCGCCGATGTTGGCATTGACTTTGCAGCGGGAGGCGATCCCGATGCACATCGGCTCTAGGTTGGTGTGATGAATATTGGCAGGGATGATCATGCGGCCCCGCGCCACCTCTGAGCGGATCAGCTCCGGTGGCAGGTTTTCCCGCCGAGCCACGTAGTCCATCTCTTCTGTAATCACGCCCTGCCGGGCAAAGTGCATTTGCGTTACATTTGCTTGCCCACGCCGGCGGGCAACCCATTCGCTGCGCATGTTGTCAACTCCAGTGCTCGCTTTCCTACGCTGGTATGACCCAGATCAGGTTCTGAGGATGTAATCTCAGCCTGGGGCAAACCCCCCAGACACTCCTAGCGTGCTGTGATTCTATCACCGAAAGTAAACTACCTGACTCCGACCGCTAAGCGGTACGGAGCGGGCTTTCCGTAGCCCTGCAGTTGGCAAGCCAACCACGGGCCTCTGGGCCGGTTTACAGCGACCCCCAAAAGCGCAATCACGTTGGCACCGTTCAAATCCGCATCCCCTTCCCAACCACAGGCCGGGTTCACACAACGAAAACGCTTCCCTTCCCGTTGCCCAATCCACAAACACCGGTGGCAGGTCTGCGAGCTGTAGGCAGGCGGCACCACCACAACCTGGATCCCTGCTCTGGCAGCCTTGTACTGCACAAACTGCCGCAACTGGTAGAACGCCCCTCGCGCTAGCGGGCCGTAGGCCTCACTGTTCGCCCGCCGCCG
>NZ_JANSJI010000272.1:0-792 GCF_047462475.1 Synechococcus sp. H55.11 | reverse complement strand
CAAGCTTTCTTCCCACTAGGAAGCCGACCTTGCTGCAAACAGCACCTTATTCATATCAGCACAAAAGCATTCTCGTAAAGGCTCTAACCTTAAAAAAATTGAGCTGATGCCGAGTGTTCGACTCACTAAATTTGTTGAGCCTGATTCACTAGACTCTACCAGTAGTGTATATTTTCCTATTTTGACGGACAGTAACCCCACGGCAAGGAATGCCGGAGAAATCAAGCATCTTATAAATCTAAGTTTAAAACCTAGATAGCCTGAGGAAAAATATTCTAGATTTTGGATGAGTTTTTAATTGCTAAATTGGATTTATTGGAGACAAGAAAAATTGTTTTTTATCTGATTCGTAGAACCGGAGATGGCTATTTTTGCTTGCGGGATCATCAGAAAAGCTTTAGTCGTTTCAAATGGCAATGAAACGGTTTGTGATGTCAATCTCTAACTCTCCTCCCCTAGAGGCAGAGAGGCTAAAGGTGAGGCGGGTTTCCCTTGGGAGAGAAGCCAGGAGCGCTTGGGAAGTGTCTCGACCGATTTGAAATGGCCATTACTTGGCAAGGAATAGAACAATTCATGGGTGCGCTTTTGGAACACCCTGAGGATGAGGACGACTTGCTGGGGAACAGGTCTGTGCCTCTATCCCCAAATCTAGTGGAAATTATCGTCGTTATTCGATTTTAGACACTAGCAGCGGAGTCGGGATTTTTGTATCACCCTATCGCTCAACTGAGAGGATCGGGCTGTGGAGCCCAGGGGGGAAAAGCCGCAACCCCTGCTGGCGCACGCGTTGCT
>NZ_JANSJI010000271.1:2728-3848 GCF_047462475.1 Synechococcus sp. H55.11 | reverse complement strand
GGGAAGAGATCGGCTGGAAGTCCTAGGTCTTCTTTAGAATCTCCTGCAGGTAGCCGATGACTGTTTCTGGCCGGAGGTGGGCCATGCAGGGGTGGCCCTCCACCAGGCAGGCTTCGTTTTTGAACTTGTTTTCCACGCAGACCCGGCATTTATAGGAAGTTTGGGTAACGTAAACGTGGGGCAGGCGAGGTGCCCACAGCCGCACCGGGCTAGCTCCATCGCCATCGGCATCGTTGCCAAACAGGGCAATGGTGGGGCAGCCCACGGCCGCCGCAATGTGCATCGGCCCCGCGTCCACGGAGATACAGACCCGCGCCCGCTTCAGGGCCCCGGCCAATTCGATCAAGCTGGTTTTGCCCCGCAGGTCGATCATCCCCGTTTGCGCCAGCAGCTCATCTTCGCCGCCGCCGTGGTAGAGGGATCGCTGCAGCTCCGGGGCACTGCCGATTAGCCCCACCTGCAGGCCCTGCCCCCGGCACCACTGGATCACCTGGCGCCAGTACTCCAAGGGCCACATCTTGGCGCGGCGGGTGGTGGTGATGTGCACCAGGACTTCCGGCACGGGAAAATCGGGATCCCGGCTGGGCAGCTCCAGGCGGAAAAAATCTGTTTCCACATAAGCCAGGCGGCAGAAGATCTCGGCAATGTAGTTGCTAGTGAGAATATCTTTGTAGCGCTGCAAAAACTCCAGGCTGTTCCAGTCGTCGTCCTGGAGCATGCGCTGCACCGGGTCGGGGCCGGGATCCAGCTTGCGGCGAAAATCCAAGGTCAGGCCGGCCCCGGCAATGTACTGGGGTCGCAGGGCCGTCACCGCCACCAGGTTGAGCTCGCTGAACTCGTCGCAATTGATGGCCAGATCATAAGGCCCGGCCTGGGCCACACGATCCCGCACTGCTGCTGTTAGGGCCTCGAGGTAATCGGGGCGGCGGCTGTAGAGGGGGAAGCTGAAGTCGATATAGGGACAGTGAAGCTCAAAGTCGCGCGTAATCTCGCTGCCGAAAAAATCCAGCACACAGCCGGGGTATTTTTCCTTGAGGCCACGCAGGAGGGGGACGGTGACCACGAAGTTGCCCACCTTGCTGGAAGAAAATACCGCTAGATGAGGCCGTTCCCGCAGGGG
>NZ_JANSJI010000271.1:0-2628 GCF_047462475.1 Synechococcus sp. H55.11 | reverse complement strand
ACCACGGCAAAGCGATCCAGAAAGCCGTCGCTGGCGTTCATCTGGCGCAGGTTGAAGGCATCTTCGGCGGAGATCACCAGGTCGTAGCCCAGCATGCGGGTGGCGCGGATGCGGTGGGGCCGTTCCCCAATGCGGTTGACCAGCGAGCGGGCCTGCTCTTCTGAGGTGGTATAGGCGGCAGTGCCCTCGCTGCCCACAAAGGCAGCATTGAGATCCTGGCCAAGGTTGAGGGGCGGGTAAACTGGGTTGCCGTCGGGATCCAAAAGGCGCATCGATTGGCTAGGGAGAAAATCCAGGCCGCGGGCATCCACGATCAGCCCTGTTACCTGCGGGGTTTGCCGCTGGGATCCTGCTTCGAGGCCAGCTCCCCCCCCTGGCCCCTGGCCTGTGCCCACCCCCGAGCCAGGGCTGGAGCCGCGCCCCCCGCTCTGGCCGCTGCCGGGCCCGCTCCCTTCTCCCTGGCCAGAACCCGAGCCACCGCCCCCGCTGCCGAACTGGCGCAACAAGTCCAAATCGAAAATCGGCCCTTCCAAGCTTGGGTTCTCGCTAGAAAACGCCGACTCTACTTCTACCTGGTCGGGAGTAACCGGGCGCCAGGGCGTTTCTTCCGGGAAGGGTTGTTTCTCAACCGCTGGGGCAGGGGATCCCCCTTGCAGGCGGTAAAGGGGAGGAAACAGGGTTTGTGCTTCGACAGCTTCCCCCGGCCAGACCAGGATCCCCAGCGCTGCCAAGATCACCGGGATCCCTGCGCCTTGAGTTCTATCTTTCCACCACCTCATGCCCCCACCTCACGGCCTGAAAACCTGTGGTTTGCTCTGCAGCCGCCCACCCTTCCCCCATGCTACCCAGGCAGGGCCGGTTCGGTAGGGGATCCCGCGCAGTCCTCCCTTTGGCTGGAGAGCAGCGGTCGATGTTTTTCCCTCGTGCGGCGGGATCCCTGGCTCAAGATGGCTGGGAAAGCCAGGCGTTGATCCCCAGCGATCCCCAAGCTCTTGACCGCCAGGCAAAAATACGCAAACATGTGTTCATCATTCTTTGTGATCCCCGTTGATCCCGACCTGGAATCATCAGGGGTTGGAGAGTGCAAAGCAGGCCGTCACGCCAGTAGGTTCAAGGCTGTACTGAGCCACAAGCTGGGATCGGCCTTTGGGTTAGAAGCTGGAGCATTGCACAAAGCCTGAGTTGTCGAAGACAGGAGACCCTGACCATGCCACCAGAGCGGATCCCGTTGGAAGAAATGACCATCCGGCAGTTGCGAGAAGAAGCTGCCCGCTATCAGATCCCCAAGTACAGCCGTATGACCAAAGACCAGCTTATCGAGGCCATTCGAGAAGCCCAGGCCAAAACTGGCTGCCCCACCGATGCGATGCCGGAGCCCAGCGGGCAAGAGTCGGTTACCGGGACGAAGTATGTCGGCCAAGTAGCTAGCAAGCCGGATCTGGCCGATGTAGACAAGGGGCTGGGGGATCTGCCCGACGGCTATGGCGAAAGCCGCATTGTCCTGCTGCCGCGGGATCCCCAATGGGCCTACGCCTATTGGGATGTGCCCAACGAAGCCAAGGAGAGTAAGCGCCGCGAGGGCGGCCAACAGTTGGCGCTGCGTCTGTACGATGTGACAGATATTGATTTCGACCGCCAACCGGCCCACAGCATGCAGGAGTACCCCTGCGACGAGCTGGCGCGGGAATGGTACTTGCCGATCCCGGTGAGCGACCGCTCCTATTTGGTGGAGATCGGCTACCGGACGGCAGATGGCCGCTGGCTGATGTTGGCCCGCTCGGCAGCGGTGATGGTGCCCCCGGTTTATCCTTCCGACTGGTTTGAAGAGCACTTCCTGACGGTGCCCTTCGACGTGGCACTGCAGGGCCGCACCCTCTACCAGCTCACCGAGCCCTACAAGCGCAGCGCCACCGGCATGGGCGTGGTGGCCTACAAAGGCGATGAGCCGCAGCGGGAGGCGACGGCGGATCCCTTCCTGGACATGGTGGGCGACTTCGAGGCAATGCGGGTGGCGGGATCCCTGTTTGGCAGCCACCAAATGGGCAGCCGTCAACTGGTGCCGGAGCAGGCCATCAGCTCGTTCATTATCCCCTCGGGTGTGGGTATGATGGGGATGGCCATGGCAGAGGTGCCTGCTGCCCCTTGGATGGCTTCCGGATCGGGCCTGGGGCTGTTCTCCGGCGCTTCCGAAGTCCTGCCGCGGCGCTCCCGCAAGTTCTGGCTGGTGGCTGATGCCGAGCTGATCGTCTACGGGGCCACGGAGCCGGATGCCACCGTCACCATCGCCGGGCGCAAGATCCAGCTCAACCCCGATGGCACCTTCCGTTTCCACATGGCTTTCCCCGATGGCAACATCGACTTCCCCATCTTTGCTGTGGCTGCCGACGGCGAGCAAAATCGGGAGATCCACATGACCTTCGACCGCCGCACCCTCTCCCGCCGCACCAACACCAAGGAGGAGGCCATCGAGGAGTTGTTGCCCTAGAGGATCCAACTTTTCACTGCTTGCCCCCTGGAGCTGGCCGGGGGCTTTTTGTTGCCGAGTGAGAGTTATTTAACCGGTGATGCAACCCAACTCCCCTCTCCCTCAGGGAGAGGGGCTGGGGGTGAGGGGATCCCTCAGGGAGA
>NZ_JANSJI010000270.1:0-3859 GCF_047462475.1 Synechococcus sp. H55.11 | reverse complement strand
GGAACTGTCCTGGGGGTGTCTGGGGAAAAAGCCCAAGTTCACTAGACTGTAAATGTGATTTAGGGTACAGATTTATGACGACTGTCTCCGCTGCTGCTACCCCCGCTAGCACGACGCTGCTCAACATCTGGCAAGTGTTGGCCGAAAAGTTTGCCGATCACACTGCCCTCAGGGATCCCCATGCCCAGCCAGTCTTTGAGATTTCTTATGGTCAGCTCTTTCGCCGCATTCAGACCTTGGCTGCCGGTTTGCAAGCTTTGGGCATTCGCCCCGGGGATCGGGTGGCCATTTTTGCCGATAATTCCCCCCGCTGGCTGATGGCGGATCTGGCCACGCTGTTTACGGGAGCGGTCAATGTGCCCCGCAGCGCCGTGGCGGATCCGGCTGAGCTGGGCTACATTTTGCGTCACTCCGGCAGCACGGCTTTGATTGCCCAGGATGTGAAGACCCTGAGGCGGGTGCAGCCGGTTGTGCAGGAGCTGGGCCTGGAGCGGCTGCTGCTGCTGTCCGATGAAGAAGAGCCGGGGGTATTGAACTTTTCTCAGTGGCTGCAGAAAGGGCGGGAAGGCCGCTACGAGCCGCCGCGGCTGGAGCGATCCCAGTTGGCCACCATCATCTACACCTCTGGCACCTCTGGTCGCCCCAAGGGGGTGATGCTCAGCCACGGCAACCTGATGCACCAGGTGGAGAACTTGAGTGTGGTTGTACAGCCCCGGCCAGGGGATAAGGTGCTGACCATTCTGCCCACTTGGCATTCTTATGAGCGGGCCTGCGAGTATTTTCTCCTCAGCCAGGCCTGTACGCTGGTCTATACCAACCCTCGCTTTATCAAGCAGGATTTGCAACAGGAGCAGCCCCACTATCTGGTGGCAGTGCCCCGCATCTGGGAGACGGTTTACGAAGGGATCCAGAGACAATTAAAGGAAAAAAGCCCCCTCATGCAGCGGCTGATCCGCACCTTGATGGCGGCCAGCGAAGGCTACGTGCTCGCCGGGCGGATAGCCGGCAACCGGTCGATTTTGCATTACGATGTCAGCCCTTGGGTGCGAGTGGGGGCCCGCCTGCAACAGGGGCTGCTCTGGCCTGTGCACCGCCTGGCCGATGCGCTCATCTACCGCAAGGTGCGGCAAGCTTTAGGCCCCAATTTTCAACAGGCCATCAGCGGCGGCGGATCCCTGCCCGCCTATCTGGACCTGTTTTACGAGGTGGTGGGCATTTCCATCCTCAACGGCTACGGCCTTACCGAAACCTCGCCAGTGCTGTGCGCGCGCCGTCCCGACAACAATGTGCGCGGCACGGCTGGCCCCCCCTTGCCAGGCACGGAGTTTCGCATTGTGGATCCGGAAACCCGGCAGCCGCTGCCCCCCCGTGCGAAGGGGCTGATCCTGGCGCGGGGGCCGCAGGTGATGATGGGCTACTACAACAATCCAGAGGCGACCGCCCAGGTGCTCAGCCCCGACGGCTGGTTTGAAACAGGGGATCTGGGCTGGCTCACCCCCGACGGGCAACTGGTGATCACCGGCAGGGCCAAGGACGTGATCGTGCTGCTTAACGGAGAGAACGTCGAGCCCCAGCCGCTGGAAGATGCCTGCCTGCAATCCCCTTACATCAGCCAAATGGTAATTGTCGGCCAGGACCAAAAGAAACTGGCCGCCCTCATCTACCCCAACCTGGACGCCCTCAAGGCTTGGGCCGCCGAGCAAGGGATCCCGGCTGCTGAGGCCGAGCTGCTGGCCCACCCGCAGGTGCGCGCGTTGATCTTGCGGGAGGTGCAAACCCGCATCCAGGAACGTCCCGGCTACCGGCCCCACGAGCAAATTGCCGACTTCCGCTTTTTGCCAGAGCCCCTGAGCGTGGAAAATGGCCTCCTGACCCAGACGCTGAAGATCAAGCGCAACCCAGTAGCCGAGCGCTATGCCCACCTCATCCAGGAGATGTATCCGACAGGGAGCTAAGTTTGGGATCCCCGTTGTTGCTCCAGGTGGCGCCGGAAGGTCTCCGGGGGAATGGCCCCCCGGTAGGCCCCACAGTAGTAGAGGGTGAGCACCGCCTTGTAGGCCCAATCGGTCGGCACCACGTCTGGGAAGGGGCTGGGCAGGGTGTCTGCTTGGTTGGCGGCGCAGGCCTGCAAGATCTGCTCCGTGGTGAGCTGTTCGGCCAGATCGGGGGGCAGCTCCCGCAGGTTGGGCTGGGCCAAAGCCGCTCCAGATAAGCTCAAACTGGAGAGAGCTGCGCCCACAAGAGCTTGGGTGAGGAGGTCTTGCACTTGCATTGGAAATGATCGACGAGGAGAAATCGGTCGGGTAAGTCCCTTCTCTAGGGTAGTACGGATGCAAAGAGCGTTTGGATCTGGATAGAAGTCTCAGCCGCTCTGTTCCCAGATTAAGATGCAAAAAAACCCGGAAGCAAAAGGAGACGGCGGGATCCCCGAACGGCCAATCCTCTCCTTGCGGGGTTGATGAAGTGTTGAGAACAGGTCGAGGCCAATGAGCTCATCCAAAGGGCCAAGTTTTGACAGCCTGGATCCGCCGGATCCCAAGCTAATCGATGCCTGTGTGCACTGCGGGTTTTGTCTGACCACCTGCCCCAGCTACCGCGTCCTCGGCAAGGAGACAGACTCGCCGCGGGGGCGCATCTATCAGATGGACGCCCTCAATCAGGGGCAGATTTCCCTTTCGGTGGCCACGGTTTCCCATTTCGATACCTGCCTGGGCTGTTTGGCCTGTGTTACCGCCTGCCCCTCAGGAGTGCGCTACGACCGGCTGATTGCCGCCACCCGCCCGCAAATCGAGCGCAACTACCCACGCGGTCTTTGGGATCGCCTGTACCGCCAATTTATCTTCTTCCTCTTCCCCTACCCGGAGCGGCTGCGGCCTCTGCTTTGGCCGCTTTGGCTCTATCAGAAGATGGGGATCGGCGCCTGGATCCGCCAAGGGCTGGAAAAAGTCTCCCCGCGACTGGCGGCTATGGAATCGCTCATGCCCCCTCTGGAGGTGGAGCAACTGCTGCCCAAGCGCTACCCGGAGCAGATCCCGGCGGTGGGCGAGCGCCGCTTTCGCGTGGGGCTGATCCTCGGCTGCGTGCAGCGCCTGTTTACCCCGCAGGTGAACGAGGCCAGCATTCGCGTCTTGACCCACAACGGCTGTGAGGTGGTGATCCCGCCTGCCCAGGGCTGTTGTGCGGCCTTGCCCCACCACCAAGGGCAACTGCAGCAGGCAGAAGCCCTAGCCCGCCAGATGGTGGATGCTTTTGCCGGCTACGAACTGGATGCCATTTTGGTGACTGCCTCCGGCTGCGGCCACACCCTCAAGGAGTACGGCCACCTTTTGGCCAAGGATCCCGACTACCACGAGAAAGCGGCCCAGTTTGCGGCCAAAGTCAAGGATATCCAGGAGTTTCTCGCTCAGGTGGGGCTGACTGCTCCCCTGTACCCCCTGCAGCCGGATCCCTTGGTGCTGGCCTACCAAGATGCCTGCCACATGCTGCACGGGCAACGCCTCAGCCAAGAGCCGCGGCAACTGCTACGCCAGATTCCGGGGCTGGAGCTGCGGGATCCCGTCGATGCCGCCCTCTGCTGTGGCAGCTCCGGCGTCTACAACCTGCTGCAACCCCAGATAGCAGATGAGCTGGGATCCCAGAAGGTGGCCAACCTCCTCAACACCGGTGCCCAGGGGATTGTCTCCGCCAACATCGGCTGCCGCCTGCAAATCCAGAAGCACCTGCAGGGCAAAGCCGGGATCCCCATTTATCACCCGATGGAACTCCTGGATCGCGCCCTGCAACCGGCGGCAACTCCCTAACCCCCCTCTCCCTCTGGGAGAGGGGCCGGGGGTGAGGGATGGGAGAGGGGCCGGGGGTG
>NZ_JANSJI010000269.1:6750-15794 GCF_047462475.1 Synechococcus sp. H55.11 | reverse complement strand
TCGACAAAGACAGTTTGGCAAGGCGATTGGGGAAGCCTAGGTTTAAGGGCTGGGCAAAGGCAAGCTTTTCACTACAAAACCGCAATTCAGTTACTCGAAAAATCCGACATAATTGGCTTTGAAAGTTTGAATATGAAAGGTTTGGCTAGGACTGGGATGGCAAAATCTATCCTAGATAGGGGCAATTTCTGTCTATTGTCGCCCACAAAAAAATAGCGGTGAATGCAAACGGCACCACCCAAAATTGCTCCAATTGCGGCACTCCCGTATCTAAGACGATTGCAGGCCGAGGGCATTGACTGTCGTCCTGTTTTCGGGAGTCGTTGCGTTTCAAACCCGATTAAGACGCTCCCCAGGCGCTTTGCGCCGCTGACGCGACCCCCCTAGCCTTTCTTCTTCTTTTTGGGAGAGGGGAGTTTTTTTATAGACAGGCTTTTAGCTTTTTCAGCACCGCTCGATCCAGTACCAACAGGGCTGAGTGCAGGCCACCTGAGTAGCCCCAGAGAAAGCCCACCGGCAGGTGACCTTTTGGTGCTTCCAGGTTGGTCTTGAGCTCCCCATACCCCAACCAGCGGCCCTGCACCCGCCAGCCGACTCTTTCTCCCATGCACGCTTCGCGGGGCAACGCCAAGAAGGAGCCCGATCTGATCCCGCCTCCCGCCTCGGGATCGCACTCCTGCCAGAGCTGCTTCTGGACGGTGAAGCCGAAGCGCCCATGGCTGGCCTGCATCCACAGTTGGTCGATCAGCCGCAACAGCGGGCAGGGGAAAGCCTGAACATCCTTGGGATCGAAAAAGCCCACCTGGGATCGCCCGCCCAGCTTTAACATCAGGGCCGTCGTCCAGCGATCCGCTTCCCCCCACCGCCCGGCCCGCAGCCGATCCCACAGCCCTTGTAGGGCGGGAGCCGCTTCTCCCACCCAGTCTGGCCAGGGGAGAGTAGCGGGCAGGGATCCCTCCCAGCTCCCTTGCCTTTCTGGACAGATCTCAAAAGGAACCAGGGATCCGGATGCCCCCTCTTTTTTCTTTATCGTGGCAGGGGTGGGGGGCGCCACTATTTGCTCCAGCTCTTCTGCTGAGTGCTGGGCCAGGAGCTGTTCCAGCTCATCTTGAGGTTGCCGGGCTAGAAGCTGCTCTAGTTCCTGCAGATCCTGGGTGCGAAGGGCCGGCTCAAAGGCAACCGGCTGCTTCTTCTCTTCTGGAGAGACCGCTGCCGGCAACAGGGCCAGCCACTCGGACATGGTTTGCGGGCGCTCTTCGGGGTGGAGAGCCATCCCTTTGAGGATGGCGGCCTCTACAATCTCGGGAATGCTGGGGTTGAGGCTGCGGGGGGTATCCAACTGGCGGCCTGTGGCCCGCACCGGCGCACACAGGGGCACCATTCCTGTCAGCAGGGTGTAGAGGGTCGCTGCCAAGGCGTAGACATCGGTGAAGGCGCCGCGGCGGCGTAGGCTGTCGTATTGTTCCAGAGGGGCGTAGCCATCGGTGCCGTAGGAGGTGTGGCGCTGGATCAGACCTTGGGCGTAGGCCCGCGCCAGCCCAAAGTCGATCAACACCGCTTGCCCAGATCCCTCCCGCACCAGGATGTTGGCCGGCTTCACGTCTCGATGCAGAATCCCCTGTTCGTGCAGGGCCATGAGGGCGGATCCCACCTCCCGCGTCAGGCGCAGGGCTTCCGGCAGGGGCAGCGGCCCCTTTTGCCGCAAAAGCTGGTGCAGAGTCTGGCCACGGATGTACTCCATCACAATGCACCAGCAATCCTGCTCCCAGATCACCTCTTCCACCTTCACCACATGGGGGTGGCGGCAACGGGCCAGTTGCAGCGCCTCGTTCATGAAGTTTTGCTGGAAGCGGGGATAATCGGGATCCTCGCGGATGCTGTCGTTTAGGACCTTGATAACCACATAGTCAGCACGGACGCTATCCCAGGCGCGGTAGGTGATGCCAAAGCCCCCTTCCCCCAAAATGGCCTCGATGCGGTAGCGCCCCCCCTGCAATTCTTCACCAACTGCCCAAGCCATACGCGATCTCGCTCCCCGCCTCTAGGGCTATTCTGTCACGGGGATCAGTAAATAGACGGCACATAGAACTGCTCGTTGCGGGGCGGCCGCCGATAGAGCTCTCCTGGCGGGCGCGGCGGCAGCTCTATCGCCTCAGGGATTAAGTCTTCGTAGGGGATCTTGCTGAGAATGTGGTGAATGCAGTTGAGACGGGCCCGCCGCTTGTCGTCGGCCTCCACTGTGAACCAGGGGGCCTCGGGAATGTTGGTGTGGGCTAACATCGCGTCTTTGGCTTTGGAATACTCGACCCAGCGGTTGCGGGACTCCAGATCGATGGGGCTGAGTTTCCAGCGTTTGAGCGGATCCTTCACCCGTTTTTGGAAGCGGCGCTCCTGTTCTGCGTCGCTCACGGAAAACCAGTACTTCAAAAGGATAATGCCGGAGCGCACCAGCATGCGCTCAAATTCGGGACAGGAGCGCATGAATTCCTGATACTCTTCCTCGGTGCAAAAGCCCATCACTCGCTCGACTCCGGCCCGGTTGTACCAACTGCGATCGAAGATAACGATCTCGCCGGCAGCGGGGAGATGGGCCACGTAGCGCTGAAAATACCATTGGGTGCGCTCTCGGTCTGAGGGCACCCCCAGGGCAACCACCCGGCAGCCGCGGGGATTGAGGGGTTGGGTCAGGGTCGTGATCATGCCCCCCTTGCCGGCAGCATCGCGCCCCTCAAAGATGATCACCACCTTTAGGCCCTGGTGCTTTACCCAGTACTGCAGCTTCACCAGCTCCACCTTGAGCGGGAACAAGGCTCGCTCGTAATCTTTGCGGGAGAGTTTGGGGCGCTCAGGGGCAGGTTTCGAGATCCCGCCGATTTTGAGCCATTTCTTCTTTTTGCCCTTAACGTTCGGCTTCACCTCAGAGAGAGGGGTTTCAGAGGAAAGGTGGGGTTCGGGGATCACAAAACAGCTCCAAAACTGGACTGACCAGGGGGTTGGTCGGGGCCAGGATCCCAGCCTACCTGCTCAAGAGCCCACCGGCAGCACCCCCGTCTTCACCTGGAAGGTGCGCGCCTGGCCATTGCGGATGACCCGCAGCGTCAGCGTCTTGCCCACCCCCGCCGCTTCCACCAACTGCTGCACCTGCTCGGCATTGCGGATGGCTTGCCCATCGATCTCGGTGATAACATCCCCCTCTTGCAAGCCAATTTGCTCAGCCGGGGAGCCGGGAATTACCTGCCCGATCAACACCCCCTCTTGCACCGTCAGCGGGGTGGGGCGGGCCGGGTCACGGTTGAGGCGGGCCACCAAATCGGGATCGAGGGTAATCATGCGAATGCCCAAGAAGGCATGCTCCACCCGGCCATTGCGGATGAGTTGCTCGGCAATTTCCATGGCGCGGTTGATGGGGATGGAAAAGCCGACGCTCTGGGCCCGCTGGAAAATAGCTGTATTCACTCCAATAACCCGACCTTCTGCATCCAGCAGTGGGCCGCCCGAGTTGCCGGGATTGATGGCCGCATCCGTTTGCAGGAACGTCACCCGCTTGTTGGTGGCTCCAATCTGCCCGGAGGAACGCCCGACGGCGCTGATGATCCCTGCCGTTACGGTGTTGTCCAGGCCCAGCGGGTTGCCGATGGCGATGGCCCAATCCCCCGGCCGTACCTGGTCGGAGTTGCCCAAGGTAACCGTGGGCAGATTTTCGCCCTCGATCTGGATCACGGCGATGTCGGTCACCGGATCTGAGCCTTTGACCTCCCCTTCAAAGGTGCGTCCATCCAGCAGATGAACCCTAACCCGCTCGCTGCCTTCTGCCACGTGGGCGTTGGTGAGGATGAGGCCGTTGGCATCGATGATGAATCCGGATCCGGTGCCTTCCTGCTGAAACTCCTGCGGCAGTTGCGGGATTTGTCCCCCAAAGAAGCGACGGAACAGGGGCTGGTTAAACAGCTCGGGATCGATGGGGCTGGCTACGGTGCGGGTGGCATCGATGCGCACCACCGCCGGGCCGACCTTTTGGGCAACAGCGGCAATGAAATTGGAAGGCCGCACGGCATCGGCGGGAGAGGCAGACTCAGGCAGAAGGGATCCCACCCCCCCGCCGGCCCGCTGCGACCAAGTGGCAAGGGGAGTTTGCTGCAGCCATGCTTGCCCCGCTCGAGACGACAGCCAGACTCCACCGGCAACGCCGCCGCCGAACAAAGCCATCGCCAGAAGTGTTTGCCGTAGAATCCGCGCCATGATCCCTCCCAAAGCTAAGCCGTATTGCCGAGAAAACAAATGCGAAGATGGAGAAAGCTTGAGCCAAATCCACCAACTGAGGCCAGCTCAGTCCAGCTTCACATCTACAATATTCCACCCACCCTCACTCATTTCTTTGGATTGGTAAGGGCTTTGCGCTTAACTTAGCAAATCTGGCGGGCAACGGCAGTGCTCAAACGCCCAATGACGATCGGCAATTCGAGCAAGCTCCCCTCTTTGTTGCCCCAGGGGCGGGATCCGTGGCAGCGCCACCGCGCCTGGATGCAGTTGGCCCTGCGAGAAGCCGAGCGGGCAGGAGAAGCTGGGGAGGTGCCGGTGGCAGCTCTGGTGGTGGGGCCGGGGGAAGAGTTGTTGGCCCTGAGCGGCAACCGGCGGGAACGGGATCGGGATCCCACCGCCCATGCGGAGATTTTGGCCCTACGGCAGGCGGGGCAGCGCCTGGGCGACTGGCAGTTGCAGGGCTGTCGGCTGTATGTCACCCTCGAGCCCTGCCCCATGTGTGCGGGGGCGATCAGCCAAGCGCGGTTGGCCCAGGTGATTTACGGCGCCGACGATCCCAAGGCCGGAGCGCTGCGCAGCGTGCTCAATGTGCCTGCTTCTGCCGCCAGCTTTCATTGCCCAGAGGTCATCGGCGGGGTTTGCGAGGCCGAGTGTCGTCGCTTGTTGCAGCAGTGGTTTTGCCGCCGGCGGGGGATCCCCCTGGCAACCTAATGGGGAACTTGGGCGACAAAAAGGTCGGCTTGAAGTCGTGCATCCGCGAGAGGTTTTTGATACTGTCATATCGGCTAAGGCCTCCGGCCCGCTAACGCGAGCGGCTGGCCGGGATCCCCTATGACAGGCAGCGGCTTGAGTTTCGGGTGAGTTTTGAGATCTGCCTTCTCAGGCCTTGCTTTGTAGATTTTCTGGTGGATCCCTTCCTCGCCCATTGGTGGGCAGGGGATCCGCTGCTCATAGGTGGTCTCTACCCAGAGGAGTGACGTGTGAGTGTAGCCCTCTTTTCCTCTCCGGTTGTGTCTCCGCTGCCCTCGGCTTGGCTTAGGGGGATCGGCCTTCTGGTCTGGGCCTGGCTCTGTTTGGCCTTCCCGGTGCAGGCGCGGGTGCTGCTGCGGGTGGGGATTGCCGTCAACAAGCCGCAGGTCAGGCTTGGCAGCTCTGCCCCGGCCCGCCTGTTGAACGCCCAGGGACAGCCACTGGCCGAAGTTCCGGCCATGCAGCCGCTGCAGGCCAGCCGGATAGGCTCGGCGGTCAGTTTGGCCGGCCAACAGGGAGAACGCCTTTACCTACAGCCCACCACCCCCGATGGGCTGGTGTTCATCGACCAGAACTGGTACCGCGGCTGGGTGGAGCTGATCCCCGGCGAGAGTGGGGTGATCGCCATCAACCAAGTTGGCTTGGAAGACTACGTTTCCAGCGTGGTGGGCAGCGAGATGGGACATCGTTTTCCCATGGAGGCCCTCAAAGCCCAAGCGGTGGCCTCCCGCACCTACGCCCTCTACCACCGCAGTCGTCGCTCCCAGCAGCCTTTTGACTTGGGAAATGGCGTCGATTGGCAGGTCTACAAAGGGGTGGCCGCCGAATCCAACCGCACCCAAGCGGCAGCCCGCGAAACCGCCGGACAGGTGCTTATCCACCAGGGGCAGTTGATCAATGCCGTTTTCCACTCCTCCGGGGGCGGGCACACGGATGATGCAGGGAATGTCTGGTTAGAATCGCGGCCCTACTTGCAGGGGGTGCCCGATTTCGATCACCACTCGCCGGTGTTTAGCTGGACGGCTACCATTCCCGCCCAGCAGCTCCAGCAGTTGGCCGGCGGGATCGGAGCCATCCGTTCCATCGAGATCCTGCGCAGCTCCCCCTGGGGACGGGCCATCACCCTGCGCCTGGTGGGATCCCAAGGCAGCAAAGACGTCAGCGGCAGCGAATTCCGGCGGGCCCTGGGGTTGCGCAGCACGATGATCGCCATCAGCCCCCGCGGGGAGACGGCCACTACAGCCAGCCTGACCCCTATTGCAGCAGCCTCACCGGCTTTCTTCGAGATCCAGGGGCGCGGCTACGGGCACGGGGTGGGCATGAGCCAGTGGGGAGCTGCCGCCCTGGCCAGCCAGAACTACTCCTACCAACAGATCCTCAGCCACTACTACCGCAACACCCGCCTGGCCGTGGTGGAAGGACGCTAGGGCTCAACTTCAGGAAGAGACCCACAAAATAACCGATTGGTAGCAAAAGTAGCTGTAGTTTTTAAGAGTTTGTGGGTAGCAACATTTTGATTGCTCTGGAGAGGTTTCCTGAGAGTTCGGTGGGGTTCTGCAGATCTTGTCAACTCTGATGCCGCACCCTCTCTTGAGTGTGGCGGAATCGAAACCTGGTCTGCTGGTGGTCGCTGTTTTTGAGGGCTCCACGCCACTGTGGCAAGATCGAGGAAAGCTCCGCAAAAGCTGAGTTGCGTCTCCTGAAGATTTTGTAGAGATCTTGAATTCTCTTCTGCGGATCCTCAGGATCGGCTCAATAATAATTGAGATACGTTTACCGGGATCGACCTCTACCTCTTCTTTTTCGAGCCCATAACTTTAACCTCAGGTATCTGCCCTATGTCCATTGCCACCTTAGCCCCCGCTTTTCCTGAACGTTGCCCGGCGCTGCCGCAGGCGCTTACCCCTTTGTGCGAGATCGCCCGCAACTACTGGTGGACTTGGAACCCCGATCATCTCACCATTTTCCGGGAAATGGATCCTGCCCTGTGGGAAAAAACCTCTCACAACCCGGTGCGCATGCTGGAGGAGGTTTCCTACTTGCGCCTGGCGGCCTTGGCTACTGACGTCAACTACCTCAACACGTTGAACCGGATGGTGCAGTCCTATCGGCAGTACATGGCGGCTGAGGATACCTGGGCCAAGCGCACCATGAAAACCTACGACTGGCAGCGCCCCATCGCCTATTTCTGCGCTGAGTATGGCCTACACGAGTCTTTGCCCACCTACTCTGGGGGCTTGGGTATGTTGGCCGCCGATCACCTCAAGTCGGCCTCCGATTTGGGAGTGCCCCTGGTGGCCATTGGATTGCTCTACCGTCAGGGCTATTTCCAGCAGCGCCTGGACACCAGTGGCTGGCAGGGGGAGCTTTATGAAGACTCCGAGTTTGAGTCTTTGCCGCTGACCTTGGTGCGTCAGCCGGATGGCAGCCCTCTGTTGGTGGAAGTGGCGATGCGGCAGCGGCTGGTGAAGGCGCGCGCCTGGCGGGCGGACGTGGGCCGGGTGCCTCTCTTGCTGCTGGACACCGACCTGGAGGAGAACGATCCCATCGACCGCTGGATTACCGCCCATCTCTACGGGGGCAGCACCGACACGCGCATTGCCCAAGAGTGTATCCTCGGCATCGGGGGGGTGCGCCTGCTGCGCCAGTTGGGCCTGGATCCCATGGTCTATCACATGAATGAGGGGCATGCCGCCTTCTTGACCTTGGAGCTGCTGCGGGAAGAGGTGGCGCGGGGCACGCCTTTTGAGGCGGCGGAGGCCAAGGTGCGGGAAAAATGTGTCTTTACCACCCACACACCGGTGCCGGCTGGCCACGATGCTTTCAGCCCCAACGAGATGGATGCGTTCTTTGCTTCCTTCTGGCCACAACTGGGCCTGACGCGGGAGCAATTTTTGGCTTTGGGAGCTCGTCGCAGCGGGGATCCCTGGGAGCCCTTCAACATGACGGTGCTGGCTTTGCGCTACGCGCGGGCGGCCAATGGGGTAAGCAAGCTGCACGGACGGGTTTCTCGCGAGATGTGGCATGTGCTCTACCCCGAGCGGTCGGTGGATGAGGTGCCCATCAGCTCTATTACCAATGGGGTGCACGCCCGCACCTGGGTTTCCCCCCTCTTCTGGAACCTCTACGATCAGTACTTGGGCCCCGACTGGCCGGAGCGGGTGTCGGATCCGGAACTGTGGGCCAAGGTGGAAGAAATTCCCGATGAGGAGCTGTGGCGGCGCAAGGAAGCCCTGCGGGAGCGGTTGGTGTCTTTTACCCGCCACCGGGTGTTGCGGGCGCGGCGCAACCGCGGCGAAAGCAATGAGCGCATCCAGGCGGTCAACCAGTTGTTGGATCCCAAGATCCTGACGATTGGGTTTGCCCGCCGCTTCAGCACTTACAAGCGAGGAGATTTGATCCTGCGCGATCTGGAGCGAGTGACCCGCATCTTCACCAATAAAGAGTATCCTGTGCAGATTATCTTTGCCGGCAAGGCCCATCCGCGGGACGAGGGGGGCAAGCGCCTGATCCAACGGGTGGTGGAATGGTCCAATCGCCCTGAGGTGGCCAACCGGGTCGCCTTCATTGAAAATTACGATGCCTATGTCGGTCGCAACTTGGTGCAGGGGGTAGATGTGTGGCTGAACAACCCGCGACGCCCTCTGGAAGCCTCTGGCACCTCAGGGCAAAAGGTGGGCTTCAGCGGGGGGTTGAATCTGTCGGTGTTGGACGGCTGGTGGCCGGAGGGTTACAACGGCCGCAATGGCTGGGCCATCGGCCAAGAAATCGAAGGCTTGGATCCCGCTGCCCAAGACGATTTGGACGCCAACTCTCTCTACGATTTGTTGGAGTATGAGGTGATCCCCATGTTCTATGAGCGGGACGAGCAAGGGATCCCGCGCCGCTGGATTGCCCGCATGAAGGAGGCGATCCGCACCCTCAACCCGGTTTTCAACACCGACCGCATGGTGGCCGAGTACGTGTTGAAAATCTACGAGCCTCAGCCCCTGGAAGCAGAGGTGAGCCGGACTTTGTCAGGTTCGGCTGTGGTC
>NZ_JANSJI010000269.1:3254-6650 GCF_047462475.1 Synechococcus sp. H55.11 | reverse complement strand
GCCCCTCTCCCAGAGGGAGAGGGGAGATGGCTATCATCAGGCAAAAATCGAGATCCCTGCCCTCCTCAAGGGAAAAGGCAGGGATCCCAGGTCTAGGCACAGGAGAGGGGCCTAGGCGTTGGCGTTGAGGGTTACCGGGAAGGTCAGCGGCTCTGGCTCGTTTTCAGGCGGCAGCATCACCACCTCAGAGCTGTCGATGATCGCCTGCAGCTCTTCCCCATCGATGGTCTCGGCTTCCACCAAGCGGCGGGCGATGCGCTCCAAGAGGGCACGGTTTTCCCGAATCAGGTAGGTGGCCCGCTGGTAGGCCTCATTCACCAGCCGCCGCACCTCCTCGTCGATGAGGGCTGCCGTCTCCTCAGAGAAGTCCCGTTCTGCGGCGATCTCCCGGCCCAGGAAGATGTTGGCATATTGGCGACCCAGGGCCACATTCCCCAGGCGATCGCTCATGCCAAAGCGGGTGACCATGTTGCGGGCAATGCGGGCCACCTGTTGCAGGTCGCTGGCCGCCCCTGTGGTGATCTCCGACTCCCCGTAGATCACCTCTTCGGCCACCCGTCCGCCCAGGGCAACGGTCATCATGTTTTTCAGGTGGGCACGGGTGGTTAGCCCCATGTCATCATCGCTGGGCAGGAACCAGGTGAGGCCACCCGCCTGGCCGCGGGGGATGATCGTCACTTTTTGGATCGGGTCGTAGTTGGGCAAAAGGGATCCCACCAAGGCGTGGCCCGCCTCGTGGTAGGCCACCAGCTCCTTGCGCCGCTCGCTCATGAGGCGATCCTTCTTCTCCGGGCCGGCCAACACCCGATCCACGGCGTCGTTGATCTCGTCCATCGAGATCTCGGTGAGGTTGCGGCGGGCCGCCAAAATGGCCGCTTCGTTGAGCAGGTTGGCCAAATCCGCACCGGTAAACCCAGGGGTGCGGCGGGCCAATTTCTCTAGATCCACATCGGCGGCCAGGGTTTTGCCGCGGGCATGCACCTTGAGGATCTCCAGACGGCCCTGAAAATCAGGGCGATCCACCGTCACTTGGCGGTCAAAGCGACCGGGCCGCAGCAGCGCCGCATCCAACACATCGGGACGGTTGGTGGCGGCAATAACGATGATGCCGGAGTTGCCCTCAAAGCCGTCCATTTCGGTCAGCAACTGGTTCAGGGTTTGCTCCCGCTCGTCGTTGCCACCCCCCAGGCCAGCTCCCCGCTGCCGACCCACGGCATCGATTTCATCGATGAAGACAATGCAGGGGGCATTTTGCTTGGCCTGCTCGAACAGATCCCGCACACGGGAGGCACCGACCCCGACAAACATCTCCACAAACTCAGAGCCAGAAATGGAGAAGAAGGGCACACCCGCCTCACCGGCCACAGCGCGGGCCAACAGGGTTTTACCCGTGCCGGGCGGGCCCACCAGCAACACCCCACGCGGGATCTTGGCTCCCAAAGCCGTAAAGCGCTCTGAATTTTTCAGGAAATCCACCACCTCCGCCAGCTCCAGCTTGGCCTGCTCGATACCGGCCACATCGTTGAAAGTAATTTGAGTTTTCGGCTCCATTTGCACCCGCGCCCTCGATTTGCCGAAGTTGAGGGCCTGGCTGCCAGGGCCATTTTGAGCGCGCCGCAGCAGGAAAAAAAGCCCCAGCAACAGCAAAACAGGCAGGAAGAAGGTGCTGAGAATGCGCCCGAGGAGCCCTTCCTCCTGAACCGGGCGCACCGCCAGCTCCACCCCGTTGGCAACCAGGGTGTTTTCAAACTCTGGAGTAAGGGGGGGCAGATTTACCTGCACTTGGGTGGCGCGGTTGTTGATTTCTGCCTCGGCAATGGCCACTTGGCGACCATCCGGGGCCGTCTCCACCAAAACCTTGCTGACCTCGCCCCGTTCCACGCGGCTGATCAAGTCGGAGTAGCTGATCTCCAGGCGCTCAGCCGGGCGGGTGCCGAAGAAGGTGGTGGCCAAGGAGATCAAGACGATGGCCAGCAGCGCATACAACCCCGCGCTTCTCCATTTTTTGTTTTTACCTTTCTGACTCACGGAAGTGTTTCCTCCCAAAGGGTGTTTTTGAATCGAACTCGCAGATGGCCACTCGTAGGTAACAATCTGGGGTCGAGTAGGTTCTTGCAACAACAGACTGTTAATTAATATTAACCTGACTGAGAGGGTTGCCGAGGATCCCGGCAATCCTGCTCTTCTGGCGAGGAGTTTAGGGATAGGATCAAAAGACCCAGGCTGTGCCGTCAGCCAAGGGGGGTGTTTTTTTCTCATTCTCACCCATTCCAGCTTGCCCAAGGAGCCCCATGCTGACTCAACTGCGCCAACTGAGCATCGCTGCCGATGGGCGCTATCTCAGGGATGAGGAGCTGCAATTCATGGAAACCTACCTGGCTTCCTTTGACCTACGCCTGAGCGCCTATCGCAAGATTCAAGCGGCAGAAGCCCAGATCATCCGGGATGTGGAGATGAAAATGCGCGCGCTGGATCCCTACTTGCTCATGCGGGGGGTGGAAGACTTTAGTAACAAGTGGAAAGCTGACACCGTTCGGGTGCTGCGCCTTTCCGCCTTGGCCATGCTCTTGGACGATGAGCAACGCTACAAAGAGCGGTTTCTCTACTGGTTTCAGACCTTGATGCGGGCCTTCCGCACCCAACGCAGTTGCGAGGCAACCTACCGCTTCCTGCAAGAGGTGATGGCCAATTACCTCACCCCCGCGGAAGCCGACTTGATCAGGCCGATTCTGGAAACCAACCGCACGCTGCTGAGCCTCAACTAGGCAGCCGTCCCGGCAGACTCTGCTGAGTTGGCCGGCTCAACCAACTCTAGCTCATCGGCCTGCAGATGAGCCCGGAACTTGTTGCCAAACTGCACCTGAAAGGGAAAATTGGCGCTGATCGGACGGCCATTCCAATCCTGAATCACGGCCTTCAGCTCCCCTTCCATGCCTTTGAGGTCAAAAGGTTGATTGCGATATTCCGGGTGGTGATAGACGATCACGCTGGTACGCACCCGCACTCGATCTCCAACTTTCATGTCTTTTCCTCCCCAAAAAGTGGCCCACCAGAGAAACTGACTGAGAACACTCTAGCTCAATCTCTAAGCAAGTCTTCAAGATATGAAGAAGTATGTGGAAACTACCACAGGAGTTTTTGTTTTCTTTGAGTGGAGCGAGCATCTTTCCGCAAGCTCCAGCCATGAGCCTAGCCGAAGGAAGCCCCACTTTAAGCGAAGGGATCCCCCCTTGTACTCCAGCCGATCCAAGAGCACGGTCATTGCCTGGACCGCTTCCCAACTCCCCTCTCAGAGGTCGGAGGGCTGGAAGGGATCGCCTCAGCGGCACGGATCGATCTCAGGCAAGCTGGCAGCCGCTCAAACAAAATCCGTCAAATCTGTCTTCAATCAAACCA
>NZ_JANSJI010000269.1:0-3154 GCF_047462475.1 Synechococcus sp. H55.11 | reverse complement strand
TTTTTTGACTGTAACTTTAAGGTTCAGTTGTCCTCCGACATGGCGCAAGATTTGCCCTCTCCATCGGGATCCCTGGAACAGTTGTTTGGCCAGATGCCGCCCTTGGTCGGGCTTGACAGCTCCCTTGTCGAGCTTCTCTCCCTGCTGGCGCAAAAGAATGGCTCCTGGCCCTACGCCTTGGTGGTGGACGCAGGCCGAGTGGTGGGCATTTTGACACCTGTGGACGTGTTGCGGTGGGTGGCCAGCGACCGCTCTTGGCAGGGATCCACCCTGGCTGAGGTGATGACCACCCCGGTCGTGACCTTGGCCGTCGGCAACTACCGCGATCCCCTGGCATTGTTGGAGTTGATGCGGGCCCACGGGATCCGCCACTTGCCGGTGGTGGACGAAGCGGGATCCCTGTTGGGGGTGGTGAACCAAGATGAGGTGTGCTGGCGGCTAACCTTAGGCCCGCCGCCTTCAGCATCAGTCTGGAGGGAGCCGTCAACGGAGAAACTGGATCTACCAGATCTACAAACCACCCTGAATTTGCGCGTTGCCATCGAACGCGTCATTCCTCTGGGCATTGCCGCCGTCAATTCACAAGGCAGACAGATCTACGTCAACGAGACCTTTGCCACGATGGTGGGCTGGCCCAAGGAGGAGCTCATCGGGAAGGATCCCCCTTTTGTCTATTGGCCCCCGGAAGAGATGGGCAAGATCACCGCCGCCTTTGCCCAGGGGCGGCCCCCGCAGGGATGGGAGCTGACCTTCAGGCGCCGCAGCGGGGAACGGTTTCCGGTGCGGATTTTGGAGGCTCCCTGGCTAGATGCCCAGGGAAAGGTAATCGGCATGATCGTCAGCGTACAGGATTTGACCCCGGAAAAAGAGTTGCAAAACCAACAGCAACAACTTCAGCACTCTCTGCAGTATCAGCAAGATCTGTTTCAAAGTCTCTTCGAGCAAGCCCCGGTGGGCATGGCGGTCACGGATGCGGCGGGGCACTTGCTAAAGGTGAACCAGAGCTTTTGCCAGCTCACCGGCTACACCGAGGCCGAGCTCTTGAGCATGAATTACGCCGACATAACGCATCCTGAGGATCTGCGGCAGGAGGCAATCTATGTCGAAGAAATACGAGCGGGCCGCCGCCGCGGCTACCGGATGGAAAAACGCTACATCCACAAAAGTGGCGAGATCCGGTGGGTGGATCTCTCGTCTTTTGCGGCGGAGACTCCCGAGAAACAGATTTACGGTGTCGCCTCAATTGTCGATATCAGCGAGCGCAAGCAGGCCCAGGAGCAGGTTCAATTGCAGCTCCACCAAGCCCGGCTGCTCAGCCACATCGTCCAAGGGATCCGGCAATCGTTGCAGGTGGAGTCCATCCTCAGTTTTGCTGTAGAGGAAGTTCGCCGTTTGTTGGATGTAGAGCGGGTGGTGATCTACCGCTTTTTCCCCGATTGGGTGGGCGAGATCGCCATGGAATCGGTTAGCCGGCCAGAGTTGAGCCTGCTGGGCCTGGTTATCGAAGATCGTTGTTTCGTAACCCAGTGGCACCAAGCCTATCAGCAGGGCCGCATTTCCGCCATTGAAGATATCGACACTGCCCCCATCCAGCCCTGCCACCGGGAGCTGCTGGCCAGCTTAGGGGTGCGGGCCAACTTGGTGGTGCCCATCTTGCAGTCGGCTGGCCCTGACGGCACAGACGGCAGGCTGGCCCGCCTCTGGGGGCTGTTGATTGCCCACCAGTGCAGCGCCCCCAAAAAATGGGATCCCTGGATGCCGGATTTTTTGCGACAAATTGCCGATCAACTGGGGCTGGCGCTGCAACAGGCGGAGCTGTTTGAGCAACTGCAAGCTGCCAATGCCGAGCTGCGCTACCAGGTGGAGGTGCGCAATGCCGAGCTGGCCCAGCGGGTAAGGTACGAGCAAATGCTGCGGCTCATTGGCGACAAGGTGCGCTCCAGCCTGGACGAACAGGAGATCTTGGCCACCGTGGTGCGGGAGCTGACCCAGGCTTTCCAACTGGGCGCCTGCGGTGTGGCCCTCATCCATCCGGAAACCCAGACCTACACGCTGGTCTACGAAGCGGCGGGATCCCTGCCCCCTATAGGCCAAGTTACCCTGCCCTTGGATCCCGTTCTTTTGCACCAGCTTCGCCAAGGCCAGACCCTCTACTTCAGCACGGATCACCCGCTGCGGGGGCGCTGCACCTTCCTCGCCTGCCCCCTGTTTGTGGAAACGGGCTCGTTGCTGGGCTTTCTCAAGTTGATCCGCTTGCCCCAGGAAGGGTTTATTGAAGCCGAGATCCACTTTGCCGAGCAGGTGGCCACCCAGTGCAGCATCGCCATTCGCCAGGCCCGCCTCTACCAAGAAATCCAGGCCCAGCTCCGGCAACTGCAGCGGCTCAACGAGCTCAAAGAAGAGTTTCTCAGCATGGTCTCCCACGAGCTGCGCACGCCTCTGACCAACATGAAAATGGCTTTGAAAATGTTGGAGGTGCGCGGTCTTTCCGAGGCGCAGATCCCCTATTTCCACATCCTCAAACAGGAGTGGCAAAAAGAGCTGGACTTGGTCAACGACCTGCTGGATCTGCAGCGGCTAGAGGCCGGCAGCCGCAGTCTGGAGATTGCCCGCTTCGAGGTGCGAGAGTGGCTGGAAAAGCTGGTGCCGCCCTTTGCTCTGCGCTTTCAGGAGCGCCGGCTCACTTTTGTCTCCCGCATTCCCTCTGAACCCATCCTGTTCAGCACCGATGTGGGGCTGCTCACCCGCATCCTCAGCGAGTTGCTGGCCAATGCTGCCAAATACACCCCTGCTGGCCAGCAGGTTTACCTGGAAGTGGCGGGCGATTCTTCGGGTCTCCATTTGCAGGTAATCAACACCGGCGTCGAGATCCCAGCGGAGCACCTGCCCCGCATTTTCGAGAAGTTCCACCGCATTCCGCAACTGGACTACGCCCACCAGGGGGGCACCGGCTTGGGCCTGCCGCTGCTGAAAAAGGCGGTGGAGCTGCTGCAAGGGATCCTGCGGGTGGAAAGCGGCGAGAACCGCACCCTGTTTGCAGTCAGCCTGCCGGATTTGGGCAGTTCTGCTCTCACCCCCAGCCCCTCTCCCTGAGGAACACCCTCACCCCCAGCCCCTCTCCCTGAGGGACTCCCTCACCCCCAGCCCCTCTCCC
>NZ_JANSJI010000268.1:0-812 GCF_047462475.1 Synechococcus sp. H55.11 | reverse complement strand
GCTGTGCAGCTCCGGCAGCCCCTGCTCCTGCTGTTTCCAATTTCTAGGGATCCCCCCGAAGGGGGAACCGTCTCGAGGCGGGCGTTCAGCTCCTCAACCAGCCGCGTTTCCAATTTCTAGGGATCCCCCCGAAGGGGGAACTACTCGGTGCCAGCAACGTGGCTCTTCTTGAGCCGCAGTTTCCAATTTCTAGGGATCCCCCCGAAGGGGGAACACGACCTAAGTGCCTTTAAGCTGGGTGTCGAACAGCGTGTTTCCAATTTCTAGGGATCCCCCCGAAGGGGGAACCGAAATGTCCCACCGCGGTTGCGCCAAGCCCCCCTACGTTTCCAATTTCTAGGGATCCCCCCGAAGGGGGAACTGACGAACTGCACGCCGGGCAGGATTTTGCCCAGAGTTTCCAATTTCTAGGGATCCCCCCGAAGGGGGAACCCATCGGGGTTGATGGAGAGTGAAGAACTGACCACAGAATGTTTCCAATTTCTAGGGATCCCCCCGAAGGGGGAACAAGACGGCCTTCTCGGAGTTCCTAGCCAACCGCTTTGGTGTTTCCAATTCCTAGGGATCCCCCCGAAGGGGGAACACCAGTGCTTAATGACTTCCTCAGCCTGGCTGGCGACGTTTCCAATTCCTAGGGATCCCCCCGAAGGGGGAACGCCACCGTGCTGGAAGAGGTGCGGGCTTTCATCGGCGGTTTCCAATTCCTAGGGATCCCCCCGAAGGGGGAACTGCATAGCTCTAGGTCAGGTCGCCAATACGCAAACGGGTTTCCAATTCCTAGGGATCCCCCCGAAGGGGGAACCTTCCTGGGA
>NZ_JANSJI010000267.1:0-15975 GCF_047462475.1 Synechococcus sp. H55.11 | reverse complement strand
GTGGTCGCGTGAGCGGCGCGGAGCGCTTGGGCCTCAGGGAGAGGGGCCGGGGGTGAGGGGTCGCCTCTAGGGCCGGAGTAGGTCGGCGGATCCAGCGCCGGGGATCGGCAAGCGTTGCAGCGGTTCTGGGGTGGGCGGGGCAGGGACAGGGTTCAAGGCGGTGGGAATGTACAGGGGCTTGGGATCGGGATCCCCGCCGAAGGCCAGCAGAATGGCCCGCAGCAGGGCCTGTCGCTGTTGCCGGGTCAGGGCTTGCACGGCTGCCTTGTCTTGGGCATAGGGGTTAACCGTCAGGCGCTCGGCACCCGGGTAGCGCTGGGCAACTATCGGCTCATTGGCGTCCAAATAGTCCGCTAGCGTCAGTTGCCAGTCAAAGCGGTCGGTAGGAGAGCGACCGACCACCTGCAGGTGGTAGACCATCATCCGCCGCACCAAGGTATCTTCCTCGGGCGCGGGGCCGCCGTCATTGGGGTTCACGGGGGTATAGCCATTTTCCAGCGGCAAATCTGGCAAGGCCGCGTAGACCTGCCGCGCCGCCTCAGGGATCAGCCGCAACTGGGCATAGGCAGGGCCGGATCCCAGTAGAGCCACAGCGGCAATAACAGCCCAACCCCGCAAGAGAGCGTCTTTTCTCACTCTGCTGACTGCAAAACTCTTTTTTACTTGTAGCAAACTGGATCCCTGTCTTCCCGATCTCTCGGCAAGCTCAACAAGCTGGCCCGCAGCCTTGGGTGAGCTTTAGCTTAATCGGCGGGAAGCCCGTACTCTATCGGTTCGCGCAGCGTGGCGTAGGCCATGTTGTGTTGACTCAACGAAGATGAGGGTCGGGGGTCGTTCACTCAATGCTCAATCCTTCGATCACCTGTGGTTGAGAGCGTGGCTTAAGGGGAGCAGATTGGGCCAGGCGATCCCGTTGGCGATGCGCCTGAAAGTGATTTTGCCACAAGCCGAGGATATCTAGGGTTTCGCCACCATGCTGGGTGTAGCGCTGCCGCACTTTACACAGAACAGGGGTATTGACACACACACCGGAGACGATTACCTGACCCTTGCTCAAAGCCGGCAATTCTTGGAGCAGATCCCGTCCGGCAGCCTCAACGCTGTGGCGCAGGTTTTCTTGATCGGAAGGGTTGACGATTCGCATCAAAAATTGGCTCATGCATTGCGACAGAATATCCGAGTCCAACTTGCCGGGGCGTTGCGTAATGAGACCTACTCCCAGTCCAAACTTGCGTCCTTCGCTAAGGATGGTGCGCAACACCTGCTTGCAGCGGGAAGGCTCGTGGGCAGGGGCAAAGCGATGGGCCTCTTCCAACAAGATAAAAACAGGATAGGGCAGGTAATTTTCATCCCCCGGCTGGATCTTGCCTTTATGGGTGTTAATGCGGGCGTAATTGGCCTGGCGCAGAATAGCAGCGGCAATCACCTGCTGCTCTTCCTGGCTAATCTCGTGCATTTGTAAGATGGTTACCTGCCCTGGCTCAAACAAATCCTTTGGAGCCAGGTGTTCTACATTGCTGAAATAGGGAGAGCGATCGATCTGCTCCAGCTTCCACTCCAGGGCAGGTGCTGAGGATCCTTGAGATCCATCTTCCTTGGAATCCGCTTCGTTGACGGCGTCGATCAGATCCTGAATCGTCCAACGTACTGGATTAAACTGGGTAACCTTGCGGAAAGCCTTCTCTAGGAAAGATTTCTGCCGGTCGGTGGTCTCTGGCAGGAGGGTAAGGATATCGAAAAAGTTGAGAGAAGACACGCGGATCTTAATTTCTTGTGGGGAGAGAACCTTAACCTTAGGGCGGTAGCCGTCTTCGCCCAAAAACTTGGGGTGGGACTGCATCTCTGCCAGCGTATGGTATTCCCCATGAGGATCAAAAATAAGAACAGCAGCCCGGTTTTTGGGCAACATCAACTCTTCAATCAAGACCCCCGCCGTATAGGATTTTCCGGATCCCGTCCCTGCCAAAATAGCCAGATGGGTGCTAACCATTTCCTTGACATCCAGCACCACGGGCACCGCTCCCTCATCGCGCAACAGCAAACTGCCCAAGTGAGCGCCCCCAATGGCTGTTTCATCCCGTTTGTTCAAAATCGATTTCAGCAGACGATTGGAGGCCAAAAAGACTTTGGCACCGGGCTCCGGAGGGCGACGGGGGTTAATAAAGCCCATGGCGCGGTGAAAATAGCCGATGACCTCGACGGTAACTGCGTAGATTTCTGGGTTGGGATGGGTAAAGCCCACCAAAGCCACAATGGTGCTGGGATCGATCTCGGTGTCGGCAAAGATGCGATCGGGAATGTGATCCAAAAGCTGGACTTGGCTGATTTTCCCTAGGATTTGCAGGGTTTGGGACTGGAGATCCCGCACTTCATAGTAGACAAAATCGCCTACCCTTACGGCTTGGGTATTGGAAGTGATAAACACATATTGGTTGGGGGTTTCACCGGGGCCCTTGACGGTGCCGATTACCTCTGGGGCCTCTTCATCAGAGGAGAAAACAGCTTTTGGATAGCGCCCATTCTCAGAGGGCTGAGGCATCCCTACAGTTTTTTTGGTCATCAGCGCATCGCTCCTACGGTCATTTTCCAGGCCAATTCTTTGCTTAGAATTTGCAGGGCCCGCTGTTGGGCTGGATCGGAAAACATGGGTATGATATCGTTCAAGACTTGATAAATAAGGTGGTCAGCAAAGTTGCCACCGCTGCTCAAGAGCAATCCATAATACGAAAACTGGGTTTGACCTTGGGGATCTTGGTGAAAACGTAGGATTTCTTCTTGGCTCATGCGAAAAACGGGTGTGTTTACGGGCACCACCACGCGCGGGATCCCTTGCCGGCCACAGCCCCGCTCTTCGTCCAAAGCTCCGATGAGAACCACCGAAAGCAGTGTGCGCACCTCGTTTTGTAAATCAGGGGAAAAATAGGGATCCGGCTGGCTGGAAAGGCGTGGGCCGGAGTTGAGAAAGAGTGGGTTGACAATTTGGGTGTTATAGACCAGACCCACAGCCCAGTGCCGTTGATCGCTCTCCAGCTTAACAAAGCTGCCAAAGCCATAGTCGTCGGGAGAGGGAGGATTCTTGACTTCTAAGACGTCATCCACCTGCACTACGTAGTCGCAGTGATTGTTGGAGCGAACCACCTTGCCCAATCTCATCGAACCCGCCTCCGCTGCAGTTTACTCACCGTTTTCTGAGATAACCTGAGGCTGAGCTTCTCGCGGCTTGCCCAATCTTGCATCAGGCGCAGGAAAAGGTTGCGATCTTCGTTGCGAATGACGGCTATTTGATCGGCTGTCTCCAGCACATAAGGATAGCCTCTTCCAATGATCACCTCGCAGCGCACCAGATCCACCACCCAGTCCAAAAGTCCTGCCTCATAAACCCAAACCGGTATCTCCAGCCGGGCCGGAAAGTTGTTGTTGGTGCGCAAATAAACAAATCCCACTCGCTCCCGCATTTCTTGGTAGGAGTTGAGGATCCCATCTTGAGGGTTGAGGCTGCCGCCACGAGCGCAGATAAAAAAAGGCGTGCGCTCCCCCCACTCTAGCCAGGGGCTAAGCAATTGGGCATCGTGGAGCTGAGGAGCTTCAGGAAGATCGAAGCAATGCCGCAGCAATGTCACCAGATCTGAGGTATAGGTGGTGTCGATGTAGGCAACGATGGGGATCCGGTTTTGCTCGCTGGCCCGCAGCACCTGGAGTAAACATTGTACGTAGAAATCTCGGCTTTCCGGCTCAAGAGCTTCCGCGAAGGTAGCCACCAACGCCCCATCTAAAAAGGCCAACTTTCGGGATCCAGGCTGAGCTCTCCGGATATATTCCACCAGCTTTTCTGTTTCCATTTGAAAGCGACGCATGTTGACAACGCGCTCTTTGGGCTCACCGCTGCTATCGGATCCCAAATCCTTTGGAGTCAGTACATCGACTTGAATATCTTTTTCGTACAGGCCTTGGGCAGAGTGATGATTCTCATACCAGCCGATCTGCACCAAGGCCACTGGGATCGACAGATCTTTGCTGGGATAAATCTGGGATCCGTCTACTGCGAAGGTGGGAATGTTTTTGATAACCGACCTTGCCCATTCACAGCTTTCTTCATAGTTAGTCCATTCTTTCTCAAAAGGGATCTTCCAACTGGAGTAACGATCCCATTCCTCAGTGGGCAAAGCACCTGGAAAAGAGAATAGAGCAATTTTTTCGGCAATCTCTAAACTCGACCACTGGCACAAGCTTTCCATGGCCTGCCGATACCATTCTCTGCGCTCCGATAGCCCTTGATCAAAAGTGGCAAAGGCTTCTCGCTTTTGTTGCAGTACCGCCAGGATCCGGTCGGCTCTAAACACCATAGGTGGGATCCCTCCTCATCTGGTCAGAGCCGGAGTGCCTCTCCACCCGAATGATGTTCTCCGTTACTTGCTCAAAGGTATCATCGTGGCTGATTACAAATAGCTGCTGAAAAGATCGCAAATTGGTGATGGCCTCTGCCAGCCGCTGTCGCCGCTGGGCGTCCATATTGGTGGTGGGCTCATCAAAGAAGGCGATGTCCAGTTGCCCCAGCACCTTGAGCAAAGCCAAGCGCACCGCTAGGGCCGCTGACATTTGCTCCCCTCCTGAAAGGCTGGCAAACCGTCGCTTACGACTGCCGGCTTCCTGAACCCAGATCTCATAGTCGGTTTCCCAGGTCAGGGTGATGTTGGAGCGGTTGAGAATTTCGCGGAAGAGGTGATCGGCGGTATCGTTGATCTGCTGCAGGTAGTGCTGGGTAACTTGAGGGCCAGCCTTTTTATAGGTATCTCGGCTAAATTTGATAAAGCGATGTAGGCGTTCTTTCTCATTTTTTTCTGCCTCAACCTGCTTTAAGCTTTCCCTGACCTGTTCCAGCTGACGCAACCTTTCCTGGATTTTGCTCAGTTGAGGAGCTAAGCTCTCCAGCCGGGCTTGAGCTTCGGCTTTTTGGATTTGGGTGGTCTGCAAAAGGGCTCGAAGGCGCTCATGCTCCTGTGGTTGATACAGAGCAGCCAAGGGATCCCGCTGCAACCGCAGTTGGGACAGTTGAGCTTGCAACTCCTGTTGTTGGGCGCTTAGCTCGGCCAGCTTTTGTTCCCGTTCGGGAAGCAATTTGGCGATCGGCTCGGCCCGCAGATAATGCTCGTGATCCAATCGGTATCGTTCACGTTGTTTCTGTAGGGATCCCAGCTCTCGATCCAGGTGCTCGGTTTGGGATAGGGCCTCGTCAATAGGGCCGAGCGTTGCTTCCAAATCCCGAAGCTGCTGCAGACACTCGGCCTGCATTTGCAAATACTGCTTTTCCTGTTTTAACTCTGCTTTGAGCCGCTCGGCTTGACTTCTGGGATCCCCCAAAGATTTCAAGGCTTCAGCCGCTTTTTCGATTTGAGCCTGCAGTTGATCCCTTGAACCTTGAGCACTTTCCCATTGGCCAATTTGAGCCTGTTTCTCTTGACCAGCTTTTTGCAGCTGCTCCAGTAGCGCTTGGGCGGTTTTGAGTTCCTCTTTTCGTTGCGGCAAGCTTTGGGCAAGGGCCTGCAAGCGAATAACGGTTTCATAGCCGCTGCGATGGCCTTTTTGCTCCTCCCGCAAATCGGCAATTCTGTCCTCTAGATCCCGCAAAGGCTCAAGCTGTCGTTCCAGATTTTCGAGCTGTTGCTGGAGTTGGTGGATGTGCTTTGTGAGCTGTTGGTATTCTTGCTCCACTCTGGGCTTGCCATTCAGCTCTTTTTCCAGACGTTGGATTTGTCCCTTGGGATCCCCCAGGGCTTGGAGCGCCTGACCGATTTCCTGTTGTTGCCGCAGGAAGGTTGGCTCGGCCTCAAGGCTCCAGTGAAGGTCATCAATTTGGCTTTGCCGTTCAGCTTGCAATTGCAGCAGCCGTTCTACTTGGGCTTCCAAATCGGGGATTTGTGCGGTTAGGCCGAGCAAGGGTTGCAAAGTCCTGAGTTGTTTTTGGATGTCGGCCAACTGCTGATGAAGTTGGGGTTCGGAAGTTTGGGGAGCCAGATCTTGCAAAATGTGATGGATGGACTGGAGCAACTGCTGGCTAAGCGCTGAAGATTGGGCAAGCACTTCCGGGATCCGCTGCCACAGAGGTTGAAGTTGGGGATAATTGTGTTGCTGCGCTTCCAATTGGCTCAGAAGTTGTTGGATGCTGTGGTGCTGTTGAGCAAAGCGATTCGAGCCCTGCTCAAAGATGGCTTGTAGCTCCTGTTGAAATTGACGAGCTGCAGCAATGCGGCTGAGCTGAGTTTGCAGGCGCTCCTGTTGAGCTTCGAGCGTAGGAATGGCGGCTACGCGATCCAAATCTGCCTGCCGTTGTCTCAGTTGGAGTTGGAGTTGTTCCAATTGAACTTGGCCTTGTTCCTGTTCCGTTTCCCGTTGTTTGAGTTCAAGGCACAGGGTCTGAAAAGAAGCCAACTTCTGGCTGATTTGGAAGTGGCGTTGCTCTAGGGCAGTCTGCTGTTCGCATAGAGGCTGTAGCTCAAGTTTTTCTGCCGCCATTTTTTGAAAAATCTGGAGCTGATGCTGATATTCGGATCCCCGCAGCTCTAGTTGATGGAGTTGATGTTGCAAAGTTTCCCGCTGAGCCAGTAGGGTTTGTCGGGCTTGCCGCAGCGCTTCCTGATCGGCGATGAGGGCTTCCAGCTCCAGATAACGGTTGTGGGCTGTCTGATGCTGCTGACAAATGACCTGTGCCTGCTCCGCCTCTTGCACTCGATCTTGCAGGAGTTGGCACCGCTGGGCATGGGCTGTCCATGCTGCCCGGAGTTGTTCCCATTCGTGGTGCAGTTGTAGCAAAGTGTTGAGTTGTTGAGTCCAATAGATCTGTTGATGTTCCAGCTCTTCTTGGGCTTGAATTTGCGGAGTCAGCTCCTCCAGCTCCTGCTTCCAGCGCTGTTGTTGGCTCAGCTTTTCTTGCAGTCTGGCCAGTTGGTTTTCAATGTTTTGCTTTTGCAAGAGCAAGGCATCGCGTTGTTTCAACCACTCCAAGCGCTGCTGTTGCTGTTTTTCCAGCTCCCGCAACTGAGCTTCTATGGCCAAAAAGCGCTGGGATCCCTCTTGATACTGCTGTTGTTGTGCTTGGGCTTGCCTGGCTTCTTCCCACAGCTTTTCCGCCTGCTTAAGAGATACATCCAGCAGGGATCCCTTTTGCTCCAGTTGGGCAATCCGGTGATCCAAAGTTTGGATTTGCTCCAGCAATTTCTCCAGTCGCTCAATTTCAATCTTGGCCTGATCCAGGGTGTGAATCGACTGACTCAAGCGCCCTTGCCAATGACCTAGTTCTTGCTGGATTTTCTGCCGCTCGGTTTGGAGCGGATCCCATTCCTGTAGCTGTTGACGCAGCAACTCAATTTGATGATGAATCGCCTGGACTTGTGCTTCGCTGTATTTTTCGACCGCCAACAGATCTTTGGCTACTTGCTGGTACTCCTCTACTTTTAAGATGCGATCGAAAACTTCTTTGCGATCTCGACCTGTTTTGAGAAAGTCTGCTGTGAAAGTCCCTTGGGGCACCCCAATCGTTGTGGCGAATAGCCGCGCCAGATCGGTACCGGCAGGTACGCCCAAATGTTGCCTCAGCCACGGCAGTACATCGGATTTGCGCTCATACTCCAGGCGCTGCTTCAGTTGCGGATCGAAGAGGCGATATCCCTGGCTAACGCTGCGGCGAACATCGTAGGTGCGCTGATCCCATTGGGAGATAAACTGCACGGTCACCACCGCGTCACTGGCGCCAGAGCGAATGATTTCTTCTTGACTGTAGGGGCAGTAGTCGAACAAAACCCAGGCAATGGCCTCCAGAATGCTGGTTTTGCCCGCTCCGTTTTCTCCGCAAATGGCATTAATGCCTGGCTCAAACGTGAAGATGGCGTCCTCGTGCGACTTGAAGTTCTGTAGAGCCAGAGAGAGGATCCGCATGGTCAGTCTTCTTCCCCCAAAAATGCGTCCCTCAGGTGAGCGTATACTTCCGCTTCGCCTTGTCCATCTAAGACTCTTGCTTTGAGATCCAGGAGTAGCCGCGCCAGCTCTTCGCTGCGCTTGCGATAGTGGGCATGGCTGCTCAGCAGATCCCTGTAGATTTTCTCTTCAATTTGTAGCCTTTGTCCTTCTTCTTCCAGAGAAAGAGCAGCGGATCCGATCTCCAAGGGAGTAGCCTCAAAGCGAAGCAGGACGAGCAAGGCGCCGGTAATCTGCTGAATCTGCTTCTGTAGGGCGCGGCTGTCCAGCTCGTGCTTGGCAAACCCCACCTGCCCCACCAGGCGCAACTCCACCATCGGCTCCATCTCGTGTTCCTGAAGACGGGATCCCCTGGCCAGGGCAATGGCTGCCGCTACCATTTGCTCGGGAGTTTCTCGGCCTTTGGCTTCGAGAGACAGCCGCCGGCGGGGCCGCTGATAGTAGTCTTGTAGCAGCTCGGCTTGGGGCGGGCCATCTCCCCAGCGGACGCGGTAGGCTCCCCGCGGAAAATCCCATTCGGCGGTACTGTTGGCCTCCAGGGATCCCGGATTGAAGATCCACCCGCCCTCAGAATAGCTTTTGTGAATGTGTCCCAAGGCCAGGTAGCCCACCCCCGCTTCCCGCAAAGGCAGCAGATCCCGGTAGCGCAAAGCCCCTTGATAACGGGCCATTTGGCCCTCCAGGCCATGGTGGAACATCAACACCACCCGTTCTGGGCCGGGGGGCAATTGTCGAATGGCCGCCGCCAACTGTTCAATCGACCTAGGGGCTGCCGATCCGTACCACTGGGATCCGATCACCCGCACCCCACAGGGCAAATCCAGATACCCGCCCCGCCCACCTGACCAGGGGCGTAGCTCCAGGCCCTGTTCCCCGGCTTCCGGCTCCAGCAAGATCAACTCTCCGTGATCAGCCAAGTACCTCAGCCAACTGGTCTTGACGCCATAGGGGCGGTTGTCGTGGTTGCCCTCGATGGCCAACACCGGGATCCCGGCCTGCTTCAGCTCGCGTAAGACGATCTGGGCTTGGTTGAGAACGCTGGGCTGAATCTGCCGATGCTCGAACAGATCCCCGGCAATCAGCACAAAGTCCACCGGATCTTGAATGGCATAACGCCGGACAACATCTCGAAAAGCCAAAAAGAAATCCTTGCTCCGCTCCGGGCTGTCGTAGCGGTCATAGCCCAGATGCACATCGGCCAGGTGCAAAAATGTACAGCTTGGGCAGGCCATCTCCAGAGCACCTCGGCAAATTGCCCACAGTTTAGCAAACTCACCTCGCCCAGATATGGGGATCTCCTTCTCTAAATGATCGGGTTCACCGCGGGCATCTCCACTAGGGGTAGGCAGCGGCTGAGGCAACCCCGCCATGAACAGCTCCCGCGAGTTTCTTTAGGTGGAATTGATCAGATCCGTGATATTGTGCTTCATCTTGTTGCAAATGTTATCAAGGGGCAGGTCATTGGGATCCCGGCCAAAGGGGTTTTCAATTTCGATGCCAATCTCTTCAACGCCAAACAGCATAAAGGCCAGAAACCCGACAATCGGGCCGGTCATCCAACCCAAGCCCTCTACCATCTGAAACGGCAAAGACAAACAGTAGAGCAACAACAACTGCTTCAGATGGAGGGCATAGGCCATGGGCATCGGGGTCAGCAAAATGCGCTCGCAAGCCCCTAGCGCCTCCACCATGCTGTTGAGCTGCTCCACCATGATCGTAAGCTGGTAGACCTCAACGCGGCCCCTTTGGTATTGGCGTTGCAGGTAATCTCCGATCCAAAAGGCAATTTGCAAAGGGGGATGGTTGAGGCTTTTGAGGCGTTGCAACTGCTCCGGGCTGAGGAGGGGCTGAAGCTCATCCGCCAAGAATTCTTGGCGCAGATGTTGCTTCATGGCGATGGCAAAAGCGGGCAGTAGATAGAGGATCTTGATTTTCTCTTCCCGATCGCCGGGCTGCTTTTCTTCAATGGCCACCCAAATTAGGCGGGCTAAGTTGCGCACATTGTTCACCACGGCTCCCCAGGCTTTTCGCCCCTCCCAAAAGCGTTCGTAGGCGGTGTTTGTCCGAAATACCAGCATCAAACCCAGAACGATGTTGGGCACAAAGGCCACCAACGAGGACAACGCCAGGGGCAGCCCCAGTTTGTAGAAAACGGAAACCAGCACCCCAACCAAGCTGCAGACGAGGGTGCGGGGCAGCACTGCCGGTACAACTGAGCCTTGCAACTGCAGGGCCAGGCGAAACCAACGCAGCCCCTCTCCTGAGAGATATTGGCGAATCATGGGTAATGTCGGCAAGCTTGCCCCCTGATCCTACAGCCACAGCCATTCCTGCAGTCTTTCCCGGTCATGGCTGAGCGGCAGGGATCCAGAAGTTGCTCTGCAACAGAGGCGGGCCTGTGGGCGACTCGCTCCCTCCTGCCGGTTCGAGGGTGATCCAAAGGCGGGTCGGCTGCTGGGAAGGGGTGGGTTGGCTGAGCCATTGCAGGGATCCCTCGGCGTTGACGGCGAAGGTGCCGGCGCTTTCCAGCCGTCGTCCCCCTCCCTGCATATCCGACTCCAGCCACAGTTGGTAGGTGCTGCCCAGAGGAGCAGGGGGCATTTCTGAAGCCAAGAGCAGCACCTGCTTGGCACGGGGCGACCAGAGAGCTTGCACCAGGAAGGGGTTGCGGAAGTTGGGATCCCGCAAAATGGTTCTCTGCACCTGCGGTTGGCGCTGCCACTCTTGGTAGAGCCGTTGAATGGCCACTGTCTCTCCCCCGATTTGGGATCCCAGCCGCCAGTAGGCCGCCGTTATGGCCAGCGCGTAGATCCCCAACGCTGCCAAGCCGCCCCAGAGAAGACGTCGCGGCCACAAAGGAGGTGCGACCCGGATGGAGGCAGGGGCGGGCAACCAGCTCCAGCGCCGCAAGCGTTCTTGGGCTTGAAAGGCCGTCAACTCGTAGAGCCACAGAGCCACCGAGCGATCCCGCTGCAGATCGAAGGCCTCTGCATGTCTCCAGCAGAACGCAAACACCTGGCGCACCACCTCTTCGGCTTGGTGAGGCTGCTTGAGGGTAGCCAGCGCGATCTCCAGCAGGCGCTTCTGGTAGCGATCCTTGAGCAAAAAGTGGCTGCGGCGATCCCGCAGTTGGATCTGGCGCATCAGCTCGAAATCGGTCGGCTCCGCCATAGCCCTCCATCGGCTGCGCCTGCCCGGCCCGGCTTTGGATCAAGCGGTAGCGCCAGGCTGGCAGCTTTTTCAGAAATATACACCAGCCCTGGAGCCAGCTCACCGGCAAGCTGGCCTATTTTGTCATGGCTGGCACGGATCCCTTAACCGGGATCCCGGCCATGCGACTTTTTGGATCAGCTTCTACACAACAAGGGGATATCCTCAGGCGGCGTCCTTCTCGACCACCTTCTCCGCCTCTGTGCCGGCAACAGGTTCGTCATCGCTGCTGGGGTTGTTCATCTCTTGTTTGAAGCTGCGCAACGCTTTGCCAAAGGCGCTGCCCAACTCCGGCAGCTTCTTGGGGCCGAACACGACCACCGCGATCACCCCAATCACGGCCAGCTCTGGCAGGCCCATGCCGAAGATGCTCACGGCCAGGATAGGTTCGCTCGACAGCAGGATAGCCATAAGTCCCCAAAACCCCAAAAACAAGACAAGCCGACCAACCCAGCTTAGGAAGGGATCGATCCGTCTCACTTTAGCAAGTTCTTCTCCCCTGGAGAAAGGGTTTGGCTGGTGCAGGAGCTTGTCGTCGTTCCGCTCCTGGGCCGACTTGGGAGGAGATCGATAAGATGGAGCTAGTTTTTGTGGATCCCTCAGCTCTGCAGCCGTTGGCCATTTTCTCACCCCCAAACGCCATGTCTGTCCCTTACGATCTCGTGGTCATCGGCGCCGGCGCGGCGGGTCTGGTGGTGGCCAGCGCTGCTGCCCAACTGCAGGCCAAGGTGCTGCTGGTGGAGGCCAGCGACCGCCTAGGCGGGGACTGCCTCTGGTATGGCTGTGTGCCCAGCAAAGCCCTCCTGTGCGTGGCCCACACGGTTCAGCGGCTGCGCCGGTCTGTTGCCGCCGGCTGGGTTGCTTCTCCCAGCCCAGCAGGGATCGCGGTGGATTATCTCAAAGTGTACGAACATATTCGCGCCACCCAGAGCTACATTGCCAACCACGCGGATTCGCCAGATCGCTTCCGCCAACTGGGGGTGGAACTGGTGTTTGGCAAGGGGCGCTTTGTGGATGGGCGCACCTTTGAAGTGGCGGGAAAGCGAGTGCGGGCGCGGGCTTTTGTGGTGGCCACCGGATCCCGTCCGGCGGTTCCCCCTTTGCCTGGCCTGGCCGAGGCGGGCTACCTGACCAACGAATCGATCTTTGATTTGACCCGCCTGCCTCGATCGGTGGCGGTGATGGGGGCGGGGCCGGTGGGCTGTGAGTTGGGCCAAGCGCTGGCCCGTCTGGGATCCGAGGTGACCCTCATTGCCAGCCGCGATCACATTCTGCCCAAAGTAGATCCGGAGGCCGCCCAGGTGGTGCAGCAGCAGTTGGCCCAAGACGGGATCCGCCTCCTCACCCAGGTGCGCGCTGTCCGCGCTGGCCAGGAGCAGGGGGAAAAATTGCTCTACCTCAAGGCCGGCACAGGCTCTGCCGTCGGCCAGCTCTCCGAGGCAGGCGAGGCGGTGATCCGCGCGGAGGAAATCTTGGTGGCTGCCGGTCGGATCCCGAATGTGGAAGGGCTGGGGCTAGAGGCTGCCGGCGTGCGCTACACCCCCCAAGGGATCCAGGTGAACAGCAAGCTGCAAACCAGCAACCCCCGCATCTACGCCTGTGGAGATGTCATCGGCGGGCCGCAGTTCACCCATGTGGCGGCTTACGAGGCGGCGGTGGCCCTGGTCAATGCCCTGTTTTTCCCCATCAGCCGGGCGCGTTACCAGGTCATTCCCTGGGCCATCTTTACCGAGCCGGAGCTGGCTCAGGTGGGTCTCACGGAAAGCGAGGCCCGGCAGCAATACGGCAAAGACGTGATGGTGCTCAAACAGGAGTTTGCCGAGGTGGATCGGGCCCAGGCAGAAGCGGCCCCCCTCGGCTTTGCCAAGGTGATCTGCCGGCGCAACGGCCAGATCTTAGGGGCCCACCTGGTGGGATCCCAGGCTGGCGAGCTGATTCACGAGGTGGTCTTAGCCATGAGCCGGCAGCTGCCCGTCTCTGCCCTGACAGGGATCCACATCTACCCCACCCGCTCGCAGGTCAATGCCAAGGTGGCCCTGCAGTACCGCAAGCAACAATTGGCCGCCAATCCCCGCCTGCAGAACTTCCTGCAAGGGTTCTTCGCCTGGAGACGGGCCTGGAGCTGACAGGCCGCTAGACTGGAATCAGTCGTTTGCTGAGACTTCATCGATGGGCTTTTTCCTGTCTGCCGAACAAGTGGGTCAGTTGGTCTGCAATCAATGGCAGGATCCCTATGCCGTTTTGGGGCCACAGCAGATAGAAGAGGCCGGGGAATCTTTTTGGTTGGTACGCGCCCTAGTGCCCAATGCAAAACAGGTTTGGCTGGTGGAACGATCCAGCGGCCAGGCCCACCCGATGCAGCCGCTGCACCCGGAAACGTTGTTTGAGCTGCGCTTTGCGCCTGGCACGCCGCTTCCAGACTACTTTCTGCGGGCGCAACGGGTCTGGGATCCGGAGGGGCAGCACCTAGAAGAATGGGAGGATCCCTATCGCTTTCCCATCGAGAAGGTCAACCACATCGGCGAGCTGGATCGCTACCTCTTCAACGAGGGGAATCACCACCGCATTTACGAGAAGCTGGGCGCCCATCCCATCAGCGTAGATGGGGTTCAGGGAGTCCACTTTGCCGTCTGGGCCCCCAACGCCCGCAATGTCAGCGTTATCGGCGACTTCAACCACTGGGACGGGCGCCAACACCAGATGAAGCGGCTGGGCGAAAGCGGCATCTGGGCCGTGTTCATCCCCGGCATTGGGCCAGGAGCCATCTACAAGTACGAGGTGAAAACCTCCTGGGGGGATATCTACGAAAAATCGGATCCCTATGGCTTTCAGCAGGAGGTGCGACCCAAAACCGGCTCGATTGTAGCCGACCTCAACACCTACACCTGGCACGACCAGGAGTGGCTGGAAAAACGGGCTGCCACCGACCCGCTGCGCTCGCCGATTTCGGTGTACGAGGTGCATTTGGGATCCTGGATGCACGCTTCCACGGAAGACCCGTCCCCCGATGGGCACCTGGTGTCGGTGGATCAAAAGCCCAACACCCGCTTTCTCACCTACCGGGAGCTGGCAGACAAGTTGATCCCCTATGTCAAGGAGCTGGGCTTTACCCACATCGAGCTCTTGCCGGTAGCCGAACACCCCTTCGACGGCTCCTGGGGCTACCAGGTAATCGGCTACTACGCGGTAACCTCCCGCTACGGATCACCGCAAGACTTTATGTACTTTGTCGATCGCGCCCACCAGGCTGGCATTGGCGTGATTGTCGATTGGGTGCCGGGGCATTTTCCCAAAGATGGGCATGGGCTGGCCTTTTTCGATGGCACCCACCTCTACGAATACGCCGACCCTCGCAAAGGAGAACACAAAGGTTGGGGCACTTTAGTGTTCAATTATGGCCGCAACGAGGTGCGCAACTATCTGGTGGCCAACGCCCTTTTTTGGTTTGAGAAATACCACATCGACGGGATCCGAGTGGATGCGGTGGCCTCAATGCTTTATCTGGACTATGACCGCAAAGACTGGATCCCCAATTGCTACGGTGGACGAGAACATTTGGAGGCGATTGACTTCTTCCGCCAGCTCAATACCCTCATTTTTAAGTACTACCCCGGCGCTCTTTCGATTGCCGAGGAGTCTACCGCCTGGCCGATGGTAACCTGGCCAACCCATGTGGGCGGGCTGGGCTTTAACCTCAAGTGGAACATGGGCTGGATGCACGACATGCTGGACTATTTCCGCATGGATCCCTGGTTCCGCCAGTTCCATCACAACCTAGTGACTTTCAGCCTCATGTATGCCTTCAGCGAAAATTACATGCTGGCTTTTTCCCACGATGAGGTGGTACACGGCAAGAGCCACATGCTGGGCAAAATGCCGGGGGATCACTGGCATAAGTTTGCCAGCCTGCGGGCTTTGTACGGCTACATGTTCACCCACCCCGGCAAGAAAACCTTGTTTATGAGCATGGAGTTTGGCCAGTGGAACGAGTGGAATGTGTGGGCAGATCTAGACTGGGGGCTGCTGCAATATGAGCCCCACGCCAAACTGCGCCACTACGTGGCCAGCTTGAACCATCTGCTGCGTTCGCAACCGGCCCTCTACACCCAAGACACCAAGCCAGAAGGGTTCCGCTGGATCGACTGCAGCGACCATCGCGGCATTGTTTCGTTCATCCGCTATGCAGAGGATCCCAAGGAATGGCTGGTGGTGGTGTGTAACTTTACGCCGGTGGTCTGGCCGAATTACCGCATTGGGGTGCCGCAGCGAGGGTTTTACCGGGAGCTGCTCAACAGCGACGCGGTGGAGTTCTGGGGCAGCGGCGTCGGCAACTTGGGGGGCAAGTGGACGGATGACTGGGCCTACCACAACCTGCCCTACTCCCTCGATCTTTGCCTGCCGCCCCTCTCTACTCTGGTGCTGAAATGGCAGCCGTCGCAGCCGGCTGAGTCCCAAAATTGACATTCCCTCAGCCCTGCCGCGCATCTGTGAGGACAGGGCTTGGGATCCAGTTTTTGGGGGATTGGAAGAATAACACTCAAGATACTAGGGGCAGGTTTGTTTTGTGAGGATTTCAGCAGTGGCCGCAGCCACCCGCTCCTGCAACTGCCGTCGCCGTGAGTCGGTTGGGTCAGAGCCAGGCACCCGCACCGTGTACTGGTGCCACACCGAGTTGCCCCCCACCGCCACCTGGGGCAGGATGAGGCCAGGGATCCCGTGCAACAGGCGGTGAGAAGATAAGAGCCGAGGGAGACAACGCGCTCGGGCGGCAAGGGATTTTTTCCAGCTCCTCTGCCC
>NZ_JANSJI010000266.1:0-814 GCF_047462475.1 Synechococcus sp. H55.11 | reverse complement strand
AGGCCCTTTTTCGCCGTCTTCGACCGACCCCCTCGCAAATGGGTCTTGCATTCCTTGCCCCACTTGGGTTTAATAAGGGTAGAGTTCCCCCTTCGGGGGGATCCCTAGAAATTGGAAACCAAAGCTTGGATAGCGCTCTATGGCAAGCTGCAATAGTTCCCCCTTCGGGGGGATCCCTAGAAATTGGAAACAAGCTGAGGAAGGAACTATCCATCGTTTTGCCTCCTGGCGTTCCCCCTTCGGGGGGATCCCTAGAAATTGGAAACCACCAAATAGGCCACCGAATTGGCAAAGGCAGCCTGTAGGTTCCCCCTTCGGGGGGATCCCTAGAAATTGGAAACCCGCGCGCCCGCGCGCCTGCCCGCCTCCTAACTCTAGTTCCCCCTTCGGGGGGATCCCTAGAAATTGGAAACGCCGATGGCAAGCCCCTCTTCCCCGAGCTGTGGGAAGGTTCCCCTTTCAGGGGGATCCCTAGAAATTGGAAACCTTCACCTTGAAGGTGAAACAGAACTTCTTTTGATTCATCGTTCCCCTTTCGGGGGGATCCCTAGAAATTGGAAACCGCCCAAAAAGTCGTTCGGCGCCAAGCCAGTGTTGACCAGCTTGGTTCCCCTTTCGGGGGGATCCCTAGAAATTGGAAACATTAGCTCTTTAATCAAAGGCTTTGCCGCAGAGGCGGTTCCCCTTTCGGGGGGATCCCTAGAAATTGGAAACAGCAGTGGGGCCAGCTGCAGGGCGGTCCAGCCCCATGTTCCCCTTTCGGGGGGATCCCTAGAAATTGTAAACTGGCCGCGCAGGTCGAGCCGGCGCGCCT
>NZ_JANSJI010000265.1:0-3922 GCF_047462475.1 Synechococcus sp. H55.11 | reverse complement strand
ACCACAAACTTAGCCACGTGCTCAACGCCTTACGGCAATCAAAGGAAAATCATGTGCTTTGGTGGCTTATCGCCTAGCACAAGAAAATACGTGCTCAACGCCTTACGGCAATCAAAGGAAAATCATCGTTGGGGCCCTCAAAAGTTGGCGGCTGAAATTAGTGCTCAACGCCTTACGGCAATCAAAGGAAAATCATCAGCACCTCGATATCGTCCCAGACGAAGAGCGGGTGTGCTCAACGCCTTACGGCAATCAAAGGAAAATCATTTGGCACTGGGTACGCTCAGCCAGCGGCTGGCCCTGTGCTCAACGCCTTACGGCAATCAAAGGAAAATCATTGCCACAGCCGCCCGTTAACGATAAAGTCTTGAGGGCGTGCTCAACGCCTTACGGCAATCAAAGGAAAATCATGTGTCTAGCCAAAGCCGACTGAAACTGACAACCTGAGGTGCTCAACGCCTTACGGCAATCAGAGGAAAATCATAGGCTCCACCACAACTGGCAGTGTGGCCGCTCTTCGTGCTCAACGCCTTACGGCAATCAAAGGAAAATCATCGGTGGTGGGGATATCTCCGCGGCCTCAGCGACGGAGTGCTCAACGCCTTACGGCAATCAAAGGAAAATCATTCCCGCTGGGTCTGCCCATCGGTCCCTGGGGGAAGGTTGAGTGCTCAACGCCTTACGGCAATCAAAGGAAAATCATCCAAAACCAGAGCCGATGCCCCTAGAACCAGAGGAGTGCTCAACGCCTTACGGCAATCAAAGGAAAATCATTGAAGTAGCGTTCGATCTCTTCCGGTTCTCCTGTTACCGTGCTCAACGCCTTACGGCAATCAAAGGAAAATCATGATAGCTAGGTTGACAGGCCGAGGCTGACAGACTCGTGCTCAACGCCTTACGGCAATCAAAGGAAAATCATGGAGCTCCAGGGCTGCCCTGCGCGCGCTGTAGACCTGTGCTCAACGCCTTACGGCAATCAAAGGAAAATCATAGAAGAGTTGCCGAGACTGCTAGAAGACTACCCCAAGTGCTCAACGCCTTACGGCAATCAAAGGAAAATCATCTCCCCCAGCCCCCACCGGCGCTGCAGCTTAGCCGGGTGCTCAACGCCTTACGGCAATCAAAGGAAAATCATGGTACGTATTTATGGTCAAAATAGCTGGGCTTCACCAAGTGCTCAACGCCTTACGGCAATCAAAGGAAAATCATGTTGGGCTGGGGATGGCACAGATTCGTAGATTCCCGTGCTCAACGCCTTACGGCAATCAAAGGAAAATCATCCCGACCACTGGTGTTGACCAGGAGCCCACCCACCTGTGCTCAACGCCTTACGGCAATCAAAGGAAAATCATACACAGTACATCCGCGGCGTGGCGGCGGTGGGATACTCGTGCTCAACGCCTTACGGCAATCAAAGGAAAATCATCAACCTGTCCAAGAGAGGATGGCGCAACGCCCCACGTGCTCAACGCCTTACGGCAATCAAAGGAAAATCATCGCGTCAGCCAGCGCCTAACCTTGTCCCACCAGCTGTGCTCAACGCCTTACGGCAATCAAAGGAAAATCATTGAGGTAAAACGCACAACGCGAGAGGTGTTGTTCGCGTGCTCAACGCCTTACGGCAATCAAAGGAAAATCATTTGGGCATCGGAGCTGCTGACCGAACTGGCCGGCTTCCGTGCTCAACACCTTACGGCAATCAAAGGAAAATCATCTGTATCGCACTCGGGCAAGTGCGAGCTGCAGGGCAGTGCTCAACGCCTTACGGCAATCAAAGGAAAATCATGTTGCTTCCGTGTGGCCATGGAGTTCTTGCCCCCCCAGTGCTCAACGCCTTACGGCAATCAAAGGAAAATCATTGGGCAATCCTCACCGGGCTTTCCAGGTCGGTGGAGTGCTCAACGCCTTACGGCAATCAAAGGAAAATCATTCAGTTTGGGGTAGTCTGGTGGAGCAGGGCTTCTCTCGTGCTCAACGCCTTACGGCAATCAAAGGAAAATCATGTTCTGCGAGTTTTTCTAGCACCGCCTCGTAGAGGTGCTCAACGCCTTACGGCAATCAAAGGAAAATCATTGCCTAGGTTGAGCTACGCGCTGTCGCCGAACTCTGTGTGCTCAACGCCTTACGGCAATCAAAGGAAAATCATGGCCTGCTACTGGATCACTCGACCAGATGGGGCCCTGTGCTCAACGCCTTACGGCAATCAAAGGAAAATCATTTTGTGATGCGCTGGGAAGGTGGGTACTGCCACCACCGTGCTCAACGCCTTACGGCAATCAAAGGAAAATCATGCGGACGGCGTACCTGTCGGTTCCCCTGGTGCTTCGTGCTCAACGCCTTACGGCAATCAAAGGAAAATCATCCTTACCAGTCAAGCAAGTCGTGTCGTGATCTTCATTGTGCTCAACGCCTTACGGCAATCAAAGGAAAATCATCGCTAGGCTGCAGTGCGCGAGTGGGGGCGGGGAGAGTGCTCAACGCCTTACGGCAATCAAAGGAAAATCATTAGGCAACTGTCGTAGCTCCGGAAAACTTCCCGTCGTGCTCAACGCCTTACGGCAATCAAAGGAAAATCATGTCCGAGTTCCGCGGCCAGATCCGCTGCCAGCGAGGCGTGCTCAACGCCTTACGGCAATCAAAGGAAAATCATGGGCCAGATTACGACTAGCTGGTGGCGGCCATCGTAGTGCTCAACGCCTTACGGCAATCAAAGGAAAATCATGGCGACTGAGGGTAGCAGATCCAGCCCAGGCTACTGTGCTCAACGCCTTACGGCAATCAAAGGAAAATCATTTGAAACTCGCCTTTAAAGGACTTCAGCCAGGCTTCGTGCTCAACGCCTTACGGCAATCAAAGGAAAATCATAGTCTGGATGCCGTCGAGGCTGCGGTGGGTAGTGGAGTGCTCAACGCCTTACGGCAATCAAAGGAAAATCATTCACAGAAGAGAATCTGGCCTTTGTTTGGAAAAAGGGTGCTCAACGCCTTACGGCAATCAAAGGAAAATCATTCTGTTCACAACTCCAGCTTCAATCCTGAGCAGGTTAGTGCTCAACGCCTTACGGCAATCAAAGGAAAATCATCACAGAAGTTCCCACCACCCACTGCAGCCTCAACGTGTGCTCAACGCCTTACGGCAATCAAAGGAAAATCATCCGAAGTTCTTTGGTATCCGCTGGGATGGTCACGCAGTGCTCAACGCCTTACGGCAATCAAAGGAAAATCATGGCCTTAATTTGCCCTCTAAGGCCTCTATTGTCGGTGCTCAACGCCTTACGGCAATCAAAGGAAAATCATGAGCCATCTCCTCAGCTCCAACCTGTTCACAAGTCCAACTTGTGCTCAACGCCTTACGGCAATCAAAGGAAAATCATGAGCCATCTCCTCAGCTCCAACCTGTTCACAAGTCCAACTTGTGCTCAACGCCTTACGGCAATCAAAGGAAAATCATCGGATAGGGCAAAATGGTCAAAGAAAGGGGGAGACGGTGCTCAACGCCTTACGGCAATCAAAGGAAAATCATCCGAGCTAGCACTGAGCGCGTGGCCACCATGCTGGCCGGTGCTCAACGCCTTACGGCAATCAAAGGAAAATCATGCCGCACCTCAGAATCCTTGCTTTGCAAGGCTCCGATAGCCACTTGGCAAGGTGCTCAGCGCCTTACGGCAATCAGAGGAAAACCATGCGTTTCCATTGTACCCTAACTGGCAGTCAAAGCCTAGCGAACAGGCTTCCCATGAGGGTTCTGAGGTTTTGCAAGCATCTCCAAGCAAGTGGAAACGGCTGGGATCCGCTTACAGCAAGGCTTTGAGGTTTGTTAGAAGCTGAGATACCTCTCACAACGGTGGATCCTTGTTTCTTCAATAGATGTTTCTTCAATAGATCCTGTAGCTGCTCTGCTGCTGTGGCCAACTTCCTGGTCG
>NZ_JANSJI010000264.1:0-3926 GCF_047462475.1 Synechococcus sp. H55.11 | reverse complement strand
CCACCTTCTCTGGTGTGTTTTGGTTGACCCAGTTGAGTGCTTGTGCAAAAGCCGATAAGGTTGCCTCTAGCTTCACGGCTTGCGAAGCAGATACCTTGAGCTTGCAGGAGATGGTTAAAACTTGGGTCATGTTGCAATCATACGTCGTCCGCATTTCTCCCGACCCTGACCCCACGGCGGGGCTCCTGCGGTTTCTAGCTGAAGGCAGTCTTGGGGATCCCTTCCTGGGCCAGAGTTTGCAGGACGGCTTGCACCCGCTTGCGGCTACCGATCATCCCCAAGTAATGGGGGCCGGAGTGATAAATGGCCCGTAGGGTTTGGCCATCGAGGTTGTAGCTGCGGGTGAGAAGAGCAATGTAGAGCTGCGGGATCCTCTGCAGATCGGGGATAAGCTGGGCAAAGGGCTGTGGGTACAGCCGCTCGGCATCGGGAAAGCGCTGAGGGGTTACCCAGTCCGGGCGGTCGTCCTGAACCCAAATGCGAAAGCCAGCCAGATAGGCGATACAAAGATCGAAGATCAAGCCAGTCCTCTCAGAATGGCCTGATGGAAGGCAACCCGAAAAGCCTGGAACCCGTTCTCCTGCCGACCGTGATAGACGGCGTTGGTGAGCAGGGCCACCACCAGTTCCCGCTCTGGATCGATCCACAGGGAGGTTCCGGTGAAGCCGGTGTGGCCGAAGGCGCCGGGGCTGAACGGGTAGCTGCTGGCCAAGGGATCCGCAGAGCGTAAGGCAAACCCCAAGCCTCGACGTTCGCGACCGCGCTGCGGAGCATTTGGCTGAGGCAACTGCTCGCGGGTCATTTCCCGCACCGTCTGCGGCTGCAGTAGGGATCCCGTCAAAAAACTCTCTCCGAAGGCGGCCACCTCCTCTGCCGTAGCGAACAGCCCGGCATGGCCGGCGATCCCGCCCAGGCGGGCGGCATTTTCGTCGTGAACCTGCCCCTGCAAACGGCGCCTTCTCCAGGGGCACAGCTCGGTGGGCGCGCAAGGGACAGAGGCAAGGGGTGGATGGAAGGGATCCCCCGGACAAAACCGGGTTTGGCTCAGGCTCAGAGGCCGCAAGACCTGGGCGTGCAAGATCTGATCCAGGCTGGCCCCGCTCAGACGTTCCAAAGCCAGGCCCAGCAAGATCAATCCCAGATCGCTGTAGACCACACGGGATCCCGGCTTGTAGGAAAAAAAAGTGTGCAGGGCCATGTGCCGGGCCGATGCGGCGTCGGGCTGTCGAAAAAGGGGTCGCCAGGCGGGCAAGCCGGCGGTGTGGGCCAGCAACTGCCGCACCGTCACCTGCCCTGCCGGGATCAGCTCGCCTTCGATTTCCGGTTCCACAGCAATCCGTTTCCCCGGCTGCAGAGGATCCTCATAGGGGGCAATGGGGCGGGATCCCTGAAACTCCGGCAACAGGAGACTGACCGGCTGATCCAACTGCAACGCTCCAGCTTCCACCAAGACCATGCAGGCGGTGGCGGTGTAGAGCTTGGTCAGGGAGGCCAGGTCAAAACAGATGGCCAAGGTTGTCGGTTGGCACCGGGTCTCAGGGTCAAGATAGCCTGCCGCCCTTGAGTAAATACACTTTCCCCGGTGGCGAATGGCCACCTGGGCAGCGGGGAAAAGGCGCGGGACGGCGGAGTTGAGCAGCTCCGTCAGCAAGGCCGGATCCCAACTCATCTGCTTCGTCTCCCCCTGGCTTGGGGATCCTCAAGCCAACAACTGGTAACGGCGTTTACAAAAGCCTACCGTTTCCCTGGCTAGGATGCCACCGTGGCTGGTTACATTGCCCAAGGGATCCCGAATGCGGCTGGAGTTGTTGCAAGCCTTTTTGAACGTGGTGGAGACGGGCAGCTTTTTGGCCGCTGCTCGCCTCAGGGGTCTGACCCAATCGGCCATCAGTCGCCAGATCCAGGCTCTGGAAGAGGCCGTGGGCGCCCCGCTGTTGCATCGCAAAAACCCGGTGGCCCCAACTGTGGCGGGAGAACGGCTTTTGCCCCATGCCCGTCGCATCTGTCAGGAATGGCAGCGGGCTCAGGAGAGCCTTCGAGAATGGCTGCAGGGCCAGCAGACCGAACTCTGCATTGCTGGGATCCATTCCCTGATTGCCCATCAACTGCCGCCCGTGCTGCAACAGTTTTGTCAAGAGCACCCAGAGGTGCAGTTGCGGGTCACGGCTCTGGGCAGCGACCGCGCCTTGAAGGTGCTCAGGGATGGGCTGGTGGATGTGGCCCTGGTCATGGACAATCCCCTGATGACGCGGGGGGCAGAACTGGTGGTGGAGCCGCTGTATTCCGAGCCGATTCAGGTGTTGATGCCCTCCACCCATCCCCTCAGCCGCTACGAGCAGATCCCCTGGAAGGCGCTGGCCGAGTATCCTCAGGCTGTCTTCAAGGATGGCTACGCCATGCGCTCCTTGGTGGGATCCCATCTGGCCCGGCAGGGGCTCCCTCTCAAAGCAGCCCTGGAACTGAACACCCTAGATGCCTTTCGGGGAGTGGTGCGACAGGGGCAGTTGATCGCTCTCCTGCCGGAGTCGGCCCTGGTGGACTGCTACGCCGATCCGGAGTTGCAGGTGCGGCCCACCGAGCCTCCCCTGTTGAGGCGGCAGGTGGTGATGGTCACCACCAGCGATCGCTACCAGATTCCGCCCATTCGCCGGTTTTTGCAGTTGGCCGCCCAGCTCATCAGGCAGCCCGAGGTTGAGCCCGCTTCCGGCACAGATCCCCACATCCCTCAGCCATCTGCCAGGTTGTTGTCAGTATCCTGAGTAGCCCAGCCCTCCTGATCGCCGATGCTATGAGCCAAGAGTTTCGCGAGCTGTTGAAAAAAATCGGCAGCGGCACCCATACTCACCAAGATCTCAGCCGAGCCGAAGCGGCCAGCGCTGCTCGCATGCTCTTGCGGGGGGAAGCCACTCCCGCCCAGATCGGAGCTTTTTTAATTGCCCACCGCATCAAGCGCCCCACCGCCGAAGAGCTGGCCGGTATGTTGGATGCCTACGCAGAATACGGCCCTCTTCTGCCCCAACGGGATTTGCCCCATCCTTTGATTATCTTTGGCCATCCCTACGATGGCCGCTCGCGGACTGCGCCGCTGGGGGTGCTGGTGGCTTTGCTGTTGGCCGCGGCAGGGGCAGCCGTTTTGCTGCATGGCTCCGGCTTTTGTCCCACCAAGTATGGTCTACCTTTGGAGGTCGTCTGGCGCCTCTTGGGGGTCGATTGGCGGGGGCTATCCCTGGGGCAGGTGGGGCAACTGCTGGAACAAACCGGGTTGGGATTTTTGTATTTGCCCACCTGTTTTCCCCAAGCCCAGGCCCTGATGGACTACCGGGATCAAATCGGCAAACGCCCCCCCTTGGCCACCTTGGAGCTGGTCTGGGCGCCCTACCAAGGCCCCTTTCACCTGGTGGCGGGCTATGTGCACCCGCCCACCGAGGCCACGCTGCTGGAGCTGTTTGCCCTGCGGGAGATCGGGCAATTTACCACCGTCAAGGGTTTGGAAGGCAGTTGCGACCTGCCGCGAGAACGAGCAGCTATCCTGAACCAGGGCGGGCAACGGCTGCTCCTGAAGGCTCGCGATTGCCACTTGGCAGGCCCAGAGATCCCTCTTGCCGGCGAAAAAGAGCTGCAGCAGCAGATGCAGCAGGTGCTCAGCGGCGATCCTTGTCAACTCACCCCAGCCGTTCTCTGGAATGGGGGCAGCTATCTGTGGCTCCTCGGCCATTCTCCCTCTTTGCAGGAAGGGATCCAACAGGCGCAAGACCTGCTTTGCTCTGGACAGGTGATGAAGAAGCTGAAACAACTGGCCCAGTTGATCGACCGCTCCTAGGGCCGGGATCCCTTGTTTCATAAGTTCACAAACTGGATTGAGGCACCCCCAGCCCCTCTCCCTGAGGGATCCCCTCACCCCCAGCCCCTCTCCCTGAGGGATCCCC
>NZ_JANSJI010000263.1:11813-16131 GCF_047462475.1 Synechococcus sp. H55.11 | reverse complement strand
CTGAGGGATGGCCCTCACCCCCAGCCCCTCTCCCTGAGGGAGAGGGGAGTTAGAGGGGCGCGTTCGCGGCAGCGTTCGTAGCAATCACGACAGTAACGAAGCATTTCATTGCTATTTGGAATGACCATACTGCAGAGACTCCGTCCTGCTTGGGCGATTGGATTTGCGATCCCAGTTGCCGCTCCCCTCAGCTTTTGTTCCACTTACGGTAGCAGCGGGCGGTGATGAGATAGGGATGAAACACTTCTAAGAAATGGCTTTGCAACACCTGAAAGAATTGCTCGACTTTTTGCGGATCGTCCAGGTGAAAAGGAAATTCACCATTAAACCCCTTGAAAAAGTACCAGTTGATCAACAATTTGCCTTCCGGCTTAAGCCAGGCGTAAAACTGACGCAACTGCGCTGCCGGATCCGGCAAATGCTCTAGTACATCGAAGCAGATGACGGTGTCAAAGGGGATCCCTTGCGGGAAGGTTTCCGGGCAGTGGATCCGTTCGCCTAGGCCCAACTTTTCCGCCCGCAGTTGCACAAACTGCCGATGGATGGGGTTGATATCCCAGAAAATCACCTGCTCCACCGCCGGGCAGAGAGCCGCCCCAATGGCGTGGGTGCCAATGCCACCGCCAAAATCCAGCACCAGACCGCGGGCATGGTCGGCCACCAGGCGCAGGGTATTGCCGATGTAGTCGGTGCTGCTCAGGTGCCAAGCGGCCAAGTCCAGCAAATAGGCGGATCCCACCCGATCCCGGTAAAAGGCGTCTGCCTGATCCCAGCCGAAGTCGCGCCGGCCCAGCTCTGCCAACTGTTGCTGCCCCAGCCGCAGCTTCTCCCGCAGCTCACCAGCCTCAAGGCCCAGGAAGGATCCCAGATGGGCTGCCAGGTCGAAGCCATTTTGCCAGTAGCCGCTCAGGGCAGGGGGCATGGGAGGCACAGGAACCCAAAACTCGGCAGGGGGCTGGGTTGAGAATCATTCACCCCATCAAGCGGCGGTGAAGTCGTCGTTCTCTCTGGGCGTCTCTTTCGAGGTTGCTCTCTGGGATCCGGCCAGGGCTACATTGTCGCCGAGGGTCGGCGGCCTCAAGAGAGCCGCTAGCGTCTCCGGGCTGAGGCGGTCGGTGCTCTCCACAATTGCCGTCACATTCGGGCCGAAGCCTATCTTATCCAAAAGCTCAAGGCGATGGGACAAAACCCGTTTCCCATTGACAAACAAACCATTGGTGCTGCGGCGGGATGCCGAGCTGCCGTCGAAGATCATGTAGCCGTATCCGGCCCGGTTCTCTTCCGGAATGCGGATAATCAGGGCGTGTTCTCGCGAAACACAAGGGTCGCAGAGGCGGATGTGGTTGCTGGCTGCCCGGCCCACCGAGTAGTAAATCTTGTCCAAGACAACGCCGCGCCGACCCATCTGATCGGTGAAGATCAAGACCCAGTGGACAGGGTTGGGTTGGGCAGCAGGAGCGCTCATGCTCATCTGTGGGTACGCCCGGCGCTGAGGCGGTCAGAAAGGGCAGCCCAGAGACAGCCAGGCAATCAAGCCGCAAAATGCGGATCCCTCTCTCTTCTCAGCCGCTACAGACTCCAATCATACACCACCATTCTGGGTCAACAGCGCCGTCTTGCCACTCTCCTTTTCTTGAGGGCCAACAGGCTGGAAAGATGGGTTCGTTGCAAAAATAACAACTGACCCAGAACAACTCAGTCTGACTTCTAACCTGGTTGGGGAACTCTTCAGAAGCGAGAATGAGCAGGACAATGGCCAGCGCCTGCCAGATGTCCTTATCCAAGCCTTCGGCCAGAGCAAGGGTCAGAAGGTCTTGCTCCCTCAAGCACAGGAGGGATCCGGTTGCAGGTTTGGCTCGAACAGGAGATCATAGAGTTTCGTTGAAACCAAAAGCTCCCCTTGACAGCGTGACGGTGGAATCTAAACAGACTCAGCTAGACCCTCAGCCCGCCGGCCTTACCACAGCTACCGGTACCATCAAAGCCCAGTTGGATTTGTTGCTACTGGGGCTGGAATCCCTGAGCGGAGAAAGTTCTGAGGCGGTTCTGGCTGCAGCCAAAGCTCTAGACTTGGAAGATCAGATTGGCGATCGGGTAGCCCTCTGGCGCCTGCGCAACGCTAACCCTCTGCGCCGCAGCAGCGGTGGGCGCAAGAGAGTCGATATCGAAGAGGCCCGCGCCCTGGTGATGGTGATTGCCCATCTGGCTGCTCAGCAACAGGCCCGTATCCGCAGCACCTTGGAACAACTGGAAGCTGCTGTCGAGCAGGAGCTCAGCCCTTTCCGTCAGCCGCTGGTGGGAGACTACCTAGATGAATTTCTCTCTCACTATCGCAGCCGCATGGTGGATGGGGATGTGCGCGACGAGAACAGCCTTGCCGAGCTGGCCCTGCGCATCTTGATCGAGCTGATGTTCTACAGCAGCCCCAGAGGGGCACAGCGCCTGTGGAAAGCCTTGCTCAGCCGTCCTGAGATGGAGTTGCCCGCCGGCAGTGACCTAGAAGAAGGGGAGGTAGCCCATAGCTCCGGATCGGATGCTTTGCCCTCTTCCTGAAATAGACTCCTTCTCCTGGGATCCTTAGTCTGTGTTGTTTCGGTTGCCATGCCCAGTCTCACCCTTCTCAGCCATACCTATCAACAGCCCACCTCGACCCTCACGGTGCGGGGAGAAGCGCCCAGCCTGCCCGAAGCTGCGGGGGGTTCCTCAACGCCGCTCCTGCGAGCCATCCAGCAGAACTTCGAGTGTCAGTTGGAAATTCGCCAGGGGGAGACCAGCAAAACTCTGCAGGGGGACAGTGTTTGGCTCAACGATTTGATCACGGTGATCGACCGCTACGTCGGATCCCATCTGAGCGGAGAACCCAAGGGAACCTTCAGCGGTACTGTGGCCATCCGTCCGCTGGATTTTATTTTTCATCGCCTCACGGTGCGCCAAGGGGAGGATCGCATCGCCCAGGTGGATCTGTCGATGACCCAGTTGTACGACCTGCTGGAGAACCTTTCCCAAGTGGCCGATGACATTCCCCAACTGGCCAGTCTGGGAACTCCGGTGAGGCGGGCTTGGTATCGACAGCCCACCGGGATCGCCGCCCTGCTGGTGGGAGGGATCGCTCTCGTGGCCGGTGTCGGGATCTGGGCCAGCCGCCCACCCAGGGATCCTACGGCTGCCAACTCGGTGCAGGAGCAGCTCACCACCCCTGCGGTGTCGGGTCAACCGCAGCCTTTGGCCACAACTGCCCCAGAACTTGACTCAACAGGGCCGGCTCCCCTTCTCCGTCTGCGAGACACTCTGGCAGAGCAATGGCAGTCTCCCCCTGATTTGCAGGAGAGCCTGGTCTATTGGATAACCGTGGATGGGACGGGATCCCTGTTGGCTGCCGAGCCGGAGAATGAGCTGGCCCGGCAGCGCCGCGCCGCAACTCCTTTTGCCGACCTGCCGGAGTTGCCGCCGGATCCCTTGCCGACAGGCGCGCGACAGTTCCGCGTCAGCCTGGAGCCGGGCAACCGAGTGGAAATCGCCCAGGACAGATAGCCATCTCGACAAGCCAAGCTGAGGGGGGCACCCGGTCTCACGGGACGAGGGCAATGAGGATAGAGTGGAAGAGTTCCCTTTATCTAGATCGCTGCCCCTCTATGACCGCAACCATCGAAGTGCCCAAGCGAGGCTTACCTGTCACCATCATCACGGGTTTTTTGGGCAGTGGGAAAACCACCCTGCTCAACCACATTCTCAGCAACCAAAAAGGGATGCGCACGGCGGTGCTGGTCAACGAATTCGGCGAGATCGGCATCGACGGCGAGCTGATCGTCTCCAGCGAAGAAGACCTGGTGGAGCTGAACAACGGCTGCATCTGCTGCACCATCCGGGATGACATCGCCGAGAGCGTGCTGCGCCTGATGGAACGCTCCGCCAAAATCGACTACCTGGTGGTGGAGACCACAGGATTGGCGGATCCCTTGCCGGTTGCCCTCACCTTTTTGGGGCCAGAGTTGCGGGATCTGACGCGGCTGGACTCGATCATCACCTTGGTAGACGCCACCAACTTCGCCCCCGACCTGTTCAACAGCGACGTGGCCTACAGCCAAATTGCCTATGGGGATGTGATTCTCCTCAACAAAACGGACTTGGTCGAGCCGACGGAAATCGAGCGCCTGGAAAAACGCATCCGCGAGATCAAGGAAGATGCCCGCATTTTGCGCACGGTCAACAGCGCAGTACCCCTGGAGCTGATCCTGGATACAGATCTGTTTCAGTCCAGCTCTCTGCCCCAGGAGGAGGCTCACGACACTGAGCATGGGCACGAGCATGACCATGAGCA
>NZ_JANSJI010000263.1:6506-11713 GCF_047462475.1 Synechococcus sp. H55.11 | reverse complement strand
ACCATGAGCACGACCACGAACACAGCCACGAGCATGGCCACTCGCACCGCAGCCACATCGAGGTTGATGGTTTTAACTCCCTAGCTTTTGAGAGCGATCAGCCTTTTTCTCTAGACGCCTTCCAGAACTTTCTCAATGAGTTGCCCGAGGCAGTCTTTCGGGCCAAAGGGATCCTGTGGTTTGAAGAAAGCCCAGAGCGACATATCTTCCACCTCAGCGGTCGGCGCTACACCCTCAGCAGCGATGCATGGCCTCGCCAGCCCAAAAACCAGTTGGTGCTCATCGGCCAGCACCTCGATACGGCCAAGCTGCGGCAAAAGTTGCAAGCCTGTCTTGTCCCTGCGCCCGTCCAGGGCTAAGAACTGGGTGGCAGCTTAGAAGCGTCGGGCCCCGTTCCCGCAGCCTCGCGAGGGGAGCCTTGAGAGAGGGCATCCCAGCTATGTCCGACATTTTTGTGATGATCCGCAACCAGGCCAACAACGCCCTCACTTCCATCGACGGGATCCCTTTTCTCAGTTTCTTGGAGCGAGAGGGGCAGTTGATCGCAGAAGAAACCATCGAGCTGATTTATGCGGATGCTGGATTTGATGACCTGCCGGTTGGAGAATACACTGTGGGGGTAAGGCATGAACGGGTGGAGCCCCCCAAAGCTACCTGCCCAGTAAGTATCGCCTCTGAGGATGAGGTTGTTTTGGTAACATTTGTTTACCTTGAGCCCGAGCGGGTTCTGCTGACGATTCATGTCTCTGTGGAGAAGAGGTTGTAGCTATGACGGTCAAAGTCATCCCATCGCACTCGATCAAAGCCTTTCGCTATCGGGTGTTTTGTTTGGGACACGATCTCTGGAATGCCCGGGATCCGATTAGCCGTGCCAACCTGGCCCTACAACTGGCCGACGCGGCCACAACCCTGGCTCGCATGGAAGTCCAAGCCGCTCAGCCCTTCAGCTCAAGCCCTTCCTATTCCCTGCCAGAAGCAGGCCATCGGTGATTGATCCAGGCCGGCCTTGAGGCCAGAGGCAAGGGATCCCGCCTGACCCGCATCACTCCCACTCGATGGTGCCGGGTGGCTTGGAAGTGATGTCATAAACGACGCGGTTAATGCCCGGCACCTCGTTGACGATGCGGTTGGAGATGGTGGCCAAGAGGTCGTAGGGCACCCTGGCCCAATCCGCCGTCATACCATCTTCGCTGGTAACCAGTCGTACCACCACTGGGCAGGCATAGGTGCGCTTATCCCCCATCACCCCCACCGAGCGCACTTCCGGCAGCAGCACGGCAAAGGCTTGCCACAGCTTGGGGTAGTAGCCGGAGCGGTTGATCTCCTGGCGGACAATCATGTCCGCCTCGCGCAGGGTTTCCAGCCGCTCCTTAGTGACCTCGCCCACAATGCGGATGGCCAGGCCCGGCCCTGGGAAAGGATGGCGGCCAACAATTTCTTCCGGCAAACCCAACGAGCGGGCCAGTTGCCGCACCTCATCTTTGAAGAGCTTGCGCAGAGGTTCTACCAGCTTAAAGCGCAGATTTTCCGGCAGCCCGCCGACATTGTGGTGGCTTTTGATCTTGACGGCAATGCGCTCTCCGGTCACCGGATCCACATTGGTATTGGCCGACTCGATCACATCGGGGTAAAGAGTACCCTGGGCCAGGTACTCGAAGGGGCCCAGCCGCTGGGATTCTTCCTCAAAGACGCGAATAAACTCTGCCCCAATCCGTTTGCGCTTCTCCTCGGGATCGGTGACCCCCTGCAACTGCCGGAGAAACCGCTCTTGTCCGTCCACGTAGTGGACAGGGATGTGAAATTGCTCTTGGAAAAGGCGCAGCAGCCGCTGCGGCTCATCCTTGCGCATGAACCCCTGATCGATGAAGACGCAGGTGAGCTGGTCGCCGATGGCCTTGTGCAGCAAAAAAGCCAAAGTAGAGCTGTCCACCCCCCCCGAAAGGGCCAACAACACCTTCTTGTCTCCCACGCGGGCCCGGACTTCCCGAATCGCCTCCTCCAGAAAAGCTTCCGTTGTCCAGGTGGGCTCGCAGCCGCAGATGTGATAGACAAAATTGCGAATGAGAAAGGCACCGGCCTCCGAGTGGGCCACCTCTGGGTGAAATTGCACCCCGTAAAGACGGCGAGTGGGATCGGCAATGGCGGCACAGGGGGTGTTGTCCGTGGCAGCCAGGGCGTGAAAACCTGGCGGCAACTCGGTCACCGCATCCCCATGGCTCATCCACATGATGCTGTTTTCCGGCAAGTTGGTGAGCAGGTCGGTGGGATCCAAAATGTGCAGGGCGGCACGGCCGTATTCCCCCTTCTGGGCTGGCTCCACCTTGCCCCCCAACTGCTGCACCATGAGCTGCATGCCGTAGCATACGCCCAGGATGGGGATCCCTAAGTTCCAGATCTCCGGGTCACAAGCAGGAGCGCCCGGCTCATAGACCGAGTTGGGGCCGCCGGAGAGGATGATGCCCTGGGGCCGCATTTGCCGCAGGTGTTCAGCAGTGGTGCGGTAGGAAAGGATTTCCGAATAGACGTGGGTTTCGCGAATACGACGGGCAATGAGCTCCGAGTACTGGGATCCAAAGTCGAGAATAACGATCATCTGGCGCTGCACCTTGAGGGGGGAGAGAGACAGGTCAGAGCTAAGGAGAGATGCAGAAGCGCTCACAAAACCTCGCACAGTGCAGAAGAGAAAACCCGAACCAAGAAACCAACTTGGCTGTGGATAAGAAACGTTAAGGACCTTTCCATCGTAGCAGGGATGGGGGATTTTCTTGCAGCCGCCTGTCCTGGACAGCTTCTCCCAGGCCCGCTTTGAGAACAGAACTTCTCTGAAAAACTGTCTGATGAGCCCTGCCCCGCCAGCCAAGCGATGACTCCCAGTAATAATCGCAATAGTGAACCCAGAGACGCCAGGGCCGAGTCAAGACTTATGATCGTAAGGAGGCGATCCAGACCGGTGGGGATATTGGCAGGGATCTGCGATCCATCGTTTTATGTCCATTGTGGCTGAATCCTTTCAAACCTATCTTCGTCGTCGCCGCCGCCTGCTGGCCCGCCGCCTCAAACGGCAGCAGGGGTGGGGTGTGGTTTTGGCTTTGTTGGCTTTGTATTTGCTCAGTTGGGATGCGCCGGGCCAGGCTGGGCTATTGCCGCACCTGTGGAGGGGGCAACCCCTGTGGTTGGTGGTGATCCCGCTGTTGGGGGGAGGGCTGTACAGCTTGGGTGCAGGGCTCATCTGGATGCTGCGGCAGCGCCGACTTCCCCAGGGATCCGCAGGTTCTGCTCAGCTTCTGGCCCAGATGATCAGCTTGCCCCACTTGGCTTTGGCCGCTCTGCTCTGGCTGGGGTTGGCGATTTGGGGAGAGCATCTTCTGCCTTTTCTGGCCCAGCAAAAGCCGCAGTTGTTGGCAGGCCTGGTGATCAGTTGGCTGCTGGCCCAGGGGTGGAGTTTTCTGCAAACGGGTTGGGTGGTAGAGGCTGGACAACTGTGGGCCGATTATCTGCAGGAGTTGCGCGGCTCTGTATTGCAGCCCTGCTACCAGCGCCTGGAAACCTGTCGTCGCTCGCTCCATTTTTACCATGCCATTTGGCAAGATCTGCAACTGGAAGAACTGGAGGCCCAGCACCTGATTCAACTGTTGTCTGAGTCGTTGCTGCCGCTGACGCTGCCGCTCAAGGTTTATGCTCAGCGGGTTCACCATTGCTGCCAGCAGTTGGCGGCCTTATTGGCCCAGATGCAAGAGCGGGTAGAACGGCTGGAGCAGGTGCTTTTGGATATAGAGCTGGAGTTGGCTGCCCAGCAGCCGTTGCAAGCTCAGCCCCAACCGATCAACTTGCTGGCAGAAGATTGGGCCAACTGCCAGGAGCTGGATTTGCAGGAGCTGGTTTGCTTGAACCAGGAGCTGCTGGGCGCCGACCGATCTTTGCAGGGCTTGACCCAAGAGCTGAAAGGCTGGGCCGACCGAGCCATTCCCGCCGGATTGCAACTGGGATCGCGATGGCTGGGATCCCTGGGATGAAGAAGGCTGCCCCGCCTGCCTCTGAGCCCCCCGAACTGGAGGCCCTCTGGGAGAGCTGGCTGGCGGAGCTGGGCTGGCAGCCTTCTGAGCCGCAGCGGCAGCAACTGCAACAGCTCTATCCCCTGGTGATGGCCGGAAACCGCACCCAGAACCTGACCCGCATCACCGCTCCCATCGATTTTTGGGAGAAACACCTGTGGGACTCGCTGCGGGGCCTACGCTTGCTGGGATCCTGGGCGGCGATTCAAGCTCGGCCCTGGCGGGGCATCGACATCGGCACCGGGGCAGGGTTTCCAGGGATCCCGGCCCAAATTGCCCTGCCCCAGGCCAGCTTCACCCTACTGGACAGCAGCCAACGCAAGATTGCCTTTGTGCAAGAGGCCCTGCAGCAGCTCTCCCTGACCCAGGCGCGGGCGGTGGCCCAGCGAGCCGAAATCTGGGGGCAAGACCCGCAGGAACGCGGCAGCTACGATCTGGCCCTGGCCAGAGCCCTGGCAGCGGCAGAGGTTTGCGCCGAGTATTGTCTGCCCCTGCTCAAGGTGGGGGGACGCGCCATCCTCTACCGTGGCCATTGGATCGAGGCAGAAGCCCAAACTCTGGAGCGAGCCCTTTCTCTCCTGGGGGGGAAGCTGATCCACGTCGAAGCCTTCACTACCCCCCGCAGCCACGGGATACGGCATTGCCTGCTGGTGGAGAAAGTTGCCCCCACACCAGCTTACTATCCCCGCTCTCCCGGCATTCCCAAACGCCAGCCGCTGGGCCAAGGCAAGCGCTGCTAACAGTTGGGATCCTTAATTTCCTAGCTCAAAAAAGCTTCTGCAAATTCTTGGAGAAAGATCTTGGACAGGTAGTTTGCAAATGCCGTTGGGGAGACTAAGATGTGGTTGGCATCAGGTTCGGATTGAGCCAATGGTCTAACCAGGTGAGCTTCCGAACTGAGCGCTAAAGGTTAAGGTTCGGAGTTCGCTACGTTATGACCATTTTTGTGGGCAATCTGTCCTTCAAGGCCAGTGAAGAAGATCTGCGGCTTGTGTTTGCCGAGTACGGCACCGTCAAGCAAATTAAGCTGCCGGTAGATCGGGAAACGGGCCGCAAGCGCGGCTTTGCTTTTGTGGAGCTGGAAAACGAGGCCGACGAGCAAAAAGCCATCGACGAGCTGGATGGCGCCACCTGGATGGGCCGGGATCTGAGGGT
>NZ_JANSJI010000263.1:4397-6406 GCF_047462475.1 Synechococcus sp. H55.11 | reverse complement strand
ACTCTGGCCAGAAAGGCTAAGCCAAACCAGACGGAGGCCACCAAGACAATGGCCGGGCCGGAGGCGACGTTGAGGTAGTAGCTAGCGTACATCCCCAGCAGGCTAGCGCTGACGCCAAAGAGGGATCCCAGCAGCATTACCTGGTGCAGGCGAGGCGCCAGCAGGTAAGCTGTTGCTGCTGGCGTGATGAGCATGGCCAGCACCAGCAGCACCCCCACCGCCTTCATGCTGGCCACCAGAGTGAGGGAGGTGAGCGCCATCAGCCCCCATCCCAACCCTGCAGTAGGCAGGCCGGCTGCCTTGGCCCCCAGGGGATCGAAACTGTAGAAGGTCAGCTCCTTAAAAAAGAGGGCCACCAATCCCAGCACCAGGACGGTGATGCCCACCACTGTCAACACATCAGCGGCGCTCACCCCCAGGAGGTTGCCGAAGAGGAAGTGGTTGAGATCGATGCGGGCCCGCCGTTGGATTAACGTGATTAAGAGGATCCCTAGGGCAAAAAAAGCAGAAAAGACGATCCCCATGGCCGCATCGGGCTTGAGGGGGGTGGCGGAGCGGATCCACTGGATGAGCAGGGCGCTCAGTAACCCCGCCACGAAGGCACCGACAAAGAGGTTGAGATCCAGCAGGTAGGCAATGGCCAGGCCCGGCAGCAGCGAATGGCTGAGGGCATCCCCCAGGAGGGCCAAGCTTTGCACCAGCAAATAGCTGCCCACCACCGCGCAGAGAACGCCGATGGCCACCGCCACCAGCAGAGCCCGCTGCATAAAGGCAAACCGCAAGGGATCCGCCAGGGTGTGCCAGAGCCCTTCCATACCACCCCTCACCCCCTAGGCAGCTGAGTCCAAGGGCAGGATGCGGCCATAGGCCCGCTGCAACACCTGCGGCTGCAGCACCTGCTGCGGGGATCCCTGGGCAATCAGGACGCGGTTGAGGAGAAGCACCTCATCAAAGTGGGCCAGCGCCTGCCCCAGGTCGTGGTGCACCACCATCACGATATGGCCGGCGTCGGCCAACTCCCGCAAAACCTGAAACACAATGGCCTCGCTGGGCTGGTCGATCCCGGCCAGCGGCTCGTCCAGGGCGTAGATCTCGGCTGCCTGCGCTAGAGCCCGCGCCAAAAACACCCGCTGCTGCTGTCCCCCTGATAGCCGACCGATGGGCCGATCCCGATAGGCCCCCATCCCCACCCGGTCCAGAGCTTGCGCTGCCCGCTCCCGACCTTGCGGACCGATGCGGCGCAACCAGCCGGCAGCTCTCACCTGTCCCATCAGCACCACATCCCACACCGTGGCCGGAAAGCTCCAGTCGATGGCCGACCGCTGCGGCACATAGGCCACCTGCTCCCCCCGCAGCGCCTGGCCGCCGTAGCGCACCTCGCCCCCCTCTTTTGGCACCAACCCCAGCAGCGCCTTGAGAAAGCTGCTTTTGCCAGCCCCGTTGGGGCCCAGGATGCCCGTGATGCACCCTGGCCGGATCTCGGCGCTGATCCGCTCCAACGCCAGCAACTTGCCATAGCGCACCGTCAGATCCCGCACCACCAGAGAGGCCGGACGAGGAGGGAGAGCAATCGCTGGCTTTTTCATTTTCCTTTCATTTTCGCCAAGACCAGTGTACCCTAAGGGGAAACTCAAATAGTGAAACAATTATGAAAACCAAGATCTTTTCTTTGCGCCGCTTGGTGGTGGGGCTTGGCCTGCTGATGGGCGGTTGGACATCTCTGGCCAGCTTGGCTGTGGCACGTCCCCGCGTTGTGGCTACCACCACTCTGATTGCCGATTGGGTAGAGCAGGTGGGTCAAGATCGCATCCAGCTCAGCAGCCTGCTGCAGCCGGGACAGGATCCCCACGTCTATGAGCCGACACCGGCAGATGCCGCAGCTCTCGAGCAGGCGGATCTGGTGTTTTACAACGGCTACAACTTGGAGCCGGGGTTGATTCGTCTCGTCAACGCTGCTGCTCAACGGGCGCGGCGGGTTGCCCTGGCCGAGATCCTCGACCCCATCGTCA
>NZ_JANSJI010000263.1:0-4297 GCF_047462475.1 Synechococcus sp. H55.11 | reverse complement strand
GCCGCCTATCGGGCGGAGCTGGAAGAGCTCCACGCCTGGATCGCGGAGCAGATTCAGACCATTCCCCCTGGCAACCGGGTTTTGGTGACCACCCACGATGCCTTTGCCTACTACACCCAAGCCTACGGCCTGAAGATGGGGGGATCCCTCTTGGGGATCAGCACCGAGGAACAGCCCAGCGCCCAGACGGTGGCTCGGTTGGTGGAGGAGATCCGCGCCCTGGGGGTGCCGGCGGTTTTTGCCGAGACCACCCTTAACCCCGCTCTCATCCAAACGGTGGCCGCCGAAGCGGGAGTCCAGGTGGCCGAACAGGAACTGTACTCGGACTCCCTAGGGGAGCCAGGCAGCGGTGCCGAAACCTACATCGCTATGATGCGCCACAACACCTGCACGATTGTGGGGGCCTTGGGCGGATCCCCTGATTGTCCTTGAGGGGCAGAATCGAGGCAGGGGGGCTGAGTTTTGTATGATAGGGGCTCAGACCCTTGTTTTCTTACCGCGTCCATGCCTGCTGCTATCCGTCGCCCGCCCCGTTCCCTCTATTGTGGCCAAGTGCGCCCAGCTCACATCGGCCAGAGTGTCACCCTCTACGGCTGGATCGACCGCCGCCGCGACCACGGGGGGGTGATCTTTCTCGATCTGCGGGATCGCTCCGGCATTGTGCAACTGGTGGCGGATCCCCAGAAGACCCCCCTCTCCTACGAGCTGGCGGGGCAGGTGCGCAACGAATATGTGGTACGGGCAACGGGAACGGTTCAGCGGCGGCCTGAAGACTCCTTTAACCCCCGCCTGGCCACCGGCGAAGTGGAGGTCTACGCAGAAGAGCTGGAAATTCTCAGCCGCGTGGGCAAGCAGCTTCCCTTCAGTGTCTCGGGGGAAGAAGGGGAAGAGGTGCGGGAGGAGATTCGCCTGCGCTACCGCTACTTGGACTTGAGGCGGGAGCGCTTGTCCCGCAACCTGCAACTGCGCCACCAGGTGATCAAGGCCATTCGCCGTTTTCTGGAGGACGAAGAAGGCTTTATCGAGGTGGAGACCCCCATCCTCACCCGCTCCACCCCCGAAGGTGCCAGAGATTACTTGGTGCCCAGCCGCGTCAACCCCGGCGAGTGGTTTGCCCTGCCGCAGTCGCCCCAGCTTTTTAAGCAGTTGCTGATGGTGGCTGGCGTGGATCGCTACTACCAAATTGCCCGCTGTTTTCGGGATGAAGATCTGCGGGCGGATCGCCAGCCGGAGTTTACCCAGTTGGACATGGAGATGAGCTTCCTGGATCAGGAGGCAATCTTGGAGCTCAACGAGCGGCTCATCGGCCACATCTTCAAAACCGTCAGAGGGATCGACCTGCCCCGTCCCTTCCCGCGGCTGACCTACGCCGAGGCTATGGCCCGCTACGGCTCCGACAAACCCGACACCCGCTTTGGGCTGGAGTTGGTGGATGTTTCGGGGGTGTTTCAGGGATCCCGCTTTCAAGTCTTCGCCAAAGCCCTGCAGCAGGGGGGAGTGATCAAGGCTCTGCCGGTGCCCGGCGGCGACGAGAGGATCTCCAACACCCGCATCAAGCCCGGCGGCGATCTGTTCAAGCTGGTTACCCAGTACGGGGCGGGCGGCCTGGCCTTCATTCGGGTGCGCGCCGGCAGCCTCGATACCATTGGTGCCCTCAAGGAAAGCCTTAGCCCTGAGCAGGAGAAGCAGTTGCTGCAGATGACCAACGCCAAGCCAGGGGATCTGCTGCTGTTTGGGGCAGGGCCGGCTGCCGTGGTCAACGAGTCGCTGGGCCGCCTGCGGCTGCACCTGGGGCAGGAGCTGGGCTTGATCCCGGAGAACGCCTTGAATCTTCTCTGGATCACCGATTTCCCCATGTTTGAGTTCAACGCCGAGGAAAACCGCCTAGAAGCCCTGCACCACCCCTTTACCGCTCCCCACCCCGACGACTTGGCCGACCTAAAAACGGCGCGGGCCCAGGCCTACGACCTGGTCTGGAACGGCGTGGAAGTGGGCGGGGGATCCCTGCGCATCTACCAGCGGGAGATCCAGGAGCAGGTTTTCCAGGCCATCGGCCTCACCCCTGAGCAGGCGCGGGACAAGTTTGGCTTTTTGCTAGAAGCCTTTGAGTACGGCACGCCGCCCCACGGGGGCATCGCCTACGGCCTAGACCGGCTGGTGATGCTGCTGGCGGGGGAAGATTCCATCCGCGATGTCATCGCCTTTCCCAAAACCCAGCAGGCCAGGTGTTTGCTCACCGGCGCCCCTGCCGGCGTCGAGGCCAAGCAGCTCAAAGAACTGCACGTGGCTTCCACCTATCAGCCCAGCTAAGGGATCCCTTCTTCTGTGGGAGGATAGATAAACAATGCACCCCTACTCCTTGTTCTCCCTATGCTAGACCTGACCGGAAAAAAAGCCTTGGTAACCGGCATTGCCAACGAGCGTTCTATCGCCTGGGGCATTGCCCAGCAACTGCACAAAGCGGGAGCTACGTTGGGGGTTACCTACTTGCCAGACGAGCGGGATCGCTTCAAAACCAAAGTCCAGCAATTGACGGAGCCCCTACAGCCCGACTTTCTCCTTCCCTGCGATGTGCAAAGCGACCAGCAGATCAACGATCTGTTTCAAGGGGTGGCCCAAAAATGGGGTCAGGTCGATATCTTGGTTCACTGCCTGGCTTTCGTTAAAAAAGAAGAGCTGAGCGGCAACTTTAGCGATATTTCCCGAGAAGGGTTTGCCCTGGCCATGGATGTGAGCACCTACTCCCTGATTGCCCTCTGCCGGGCCGCCAAGCCCCTCTTGAGAGCCGGCAGCAGCATCCTCACCCTCACCTATCTGGGGGGAGTGCGGGTGGTGCCCAACTACAACATGGCCGCTGTCACCAAAGCGGGCCTGGAAACCTGCGTTCGCTACCTGGCGGCCGAGCTGGGCCCTGCCGGGATCCGGGTGAATGCTATCTCTGCCGGGCCCATTCGCACCCTGGCTTCTTCGGCGATTTCGGATTTTCATGCCATGCTGCACGCGGTGGAGGAGAAAGCTCCGCTGCGGCGCAATATCACCCAGCTCGAGGTGGGCAATGTGGCTGCTTTTTTGGCCAGCGACCTGGCCAGCGGCATTACCGGCCAGGTGATCTATGTGGATAGTGGATATAGCATCCTGGGTTTTTAGGCTCTTGGGGATCCCCCTGGCATGAATCGCTTCTCGCCCTTGCAGCGGCTGCTGCTCACCTGGATTTTGATCGTCATTAGCGGCTGGCTGGCCCTGCAGGTGGGCCGGTTGTTTGGCCATCTGCTCACCACCATCCTGACGGCGGCGGTGCTGGCCTTTTTGCTCAACTATCCGGTACAGGTGCTGCGGCGCTATCGGGTCAGTCGGGGTTTGGCGGTCACCCTGGTTTTTGCCCTGTCGGTGGTGCTGCTGGCCTTGGTAGGGATCGCCATCGTGCCCATCCTGGCCAAGCAGGTGGTGCAGTTGGGGGCGCGGATCCCGGAGTGGGTGGATACCTTACAAAGCTGGCTGGATCAAATCAGCCTGTGGGCGGCAGAGCGCAACATCAACCTCGGCCAGACAGAGCTGGTGAACACCCTCCTCAACCGCCTGCAGGCCAGCGCCGAAAAAATTGCCGGCCAATCCCTGGACATCCTCCTGGGCACCTTTAACCAGGTGATCGATTTGGTGTTGGTACTGGTGTTGGCCCTCTACATGCTGCTCTACGGCGGCCAGTTTTGGCAGGGGTTGCTCAGCCTCTTTCCCAAGCCCTGGGGGCCGCGCATCGGCGAAGCCCTGGCTCTGAGTTTCCAGAACTTTCTCATCAGCCAGTTGGTGTTGGGGTTCATCATGGCCCTGATGCTGGTGCCAATTTTTGGTTTTTTGCGCGTGCCCTTCGGGCTTTTGTTTGGCCTGTTGATCGGCCTGCTGGAGGTGATCCCGCTGGTGGGAGGCTTTATCGGCATCGGCGCGGCAGCGGTGCTGCTGGCCTTTCAGGATATCTGGCTCAGCCTCAAGGTGGTGCTGGTCTCCCTAATTGTGCAGCAGGTTAAGGATCGGGTCATCGCCCCTCGCCTGATGGGGGAGCTGATTGGCCTCAACCCGGTGTGGATCTTGATCGCCCTGTTGGTGGGGGCGCAACTGGGGGGTATTCTGGGCGTGATCATCGCCATTCCCCTCTCTAGCGTGGTCAAAAGCCTCTACGAGATCGCCCGTTCTGCTGACTTGGCCGCCGAAGAGGGTGGCAAGCTGACCTCTCTTGGCGAAAGCCTTAGGGAAACTCGCCGGGATCCCGCCTTGCCCAAGCCAGAGACCTAGCAGGTCTAGCCCC
>NZ_JANSJI010000262.1:0-831 GCF_047462475.1 Synechococcus sp. H55.11 | reverse complement strand
GGACTAGAAGGAGCCGGAGTTTCTGCCTTGATGGTGGGGAGAGGAATAGGAGAGGGGATTGGAGGAATGGTTGGGGCTGCAACGGGAGTTTGGATGACAATCGTAGGAGCTGGCAAAGGGATCCCTGGTGGTGCTATGGGAGGTAGGCCCACCTCGGTACCGCCAGTGGGCACGCTAGGAGCCTGAGGGGGAATGATCGGCCCAGGGACAAAGCTGGTGGCGTTCTTGTCCTTGGCTTGCTGGCAGCCAACCAAGCTGGCTGTGGTGAAGAAAACAGTCCCAACACTTCCTAAAGCCCGCAACCAATTTCTTCTGAACTTGATCTTCTTTGCGCTCATTTCGTGCTACCCTCACGTACCAAAATGGATATCACAGACCGGGCCAAAGTCGTCATCAGGGATTAGCCACCAGATTGATGGGAGGAGCTGCACTGGGTAGAGTCTGATTGTTCGACACAAATAGCAGTGGCAAGGTGTAGATCCCAGCAGCTGTTGCCTGAATAGAAACATTGACCTCGCAAGTGGCACCTGCTGCCAAGACCCCCCCCGAAAGACTGATGATCCTCGTCCCCGGTATGGCGCCCACAACTCCTCCGCAGGTATTTGGATTAGCAAGGCCGGCAGGTGTGGAAGGATTGGCAACAGCCACTCCCTCAGGCAAGATCGCCTGGAAGTTCAGACCACTCAAGGGAATGGCCCCAGCCACTCGGTTATCGACCACAAAAGTGAGAGTAACAGGCGTGTTGCCCGGCGCTGGATTGGGCAGTAAGAACCGGGTAAACAAAGGCGACGGCCCTACAGGAACCGGCGTCGGAACAGGGGTAGGGCCTGA
>NZ_JANSJI010000261.1:52079-54989 GCF_047462475.1 Synechococcus sp. H55.11 | reverse complement strand
GGAAGCGGGCGGACGGAATCGAACCGACAACAGCAGTTTGGAAGACTGCGGTTTTACCATTAAACTACGCCCGCACAGGCATCTGCCTCTGCCAAGTACCTATACTAGCATTTGCCGCTAGCCTCTTTCTAAGACCACCTCTGCTCAAAGCAGAGAGACGAGATGTTTCTCATCGACGCTGGAGCTGCTTCTTACGTTTCTTCTGCCACTGGCGGAACTCTTTCTCGTAGCGTTCCCCCTCCGTCTGGTAGGCGTTCCAGCCCTTAAGAGAAACTGTCAAGCCCCAGCCCATGAGTATAAACAGCGACCAAGATAGCCCCCCGCCGGAAAGCCAGTCCAAGCCCAGCAAAAAGCTGTTGACAATTCCATAGCGACCCAGCAATTGGTAGAACTGCTGACGGCGGTAGCGCTGGAACTCGCGATGCTGGTTGTTCAGCTCTTGCCAAGCCTTCCATTCCTGCTCGGCCAAGTCCAGCTCTTGGGGTGAGATCCCCAGTTCGGCGGCCATCTCCTGCAACTGGGCGCGGGTAAACTCGCCCAGGCGCGGCTGGCGGGCAATGGCCCGCTGGAGGATCTGCTGCACGTCTTCTTGGCTGTACCGGGATCCCGACATTGAGTCTACACGCAACTTTACAATTCTTAGTCCAAGTTAGCCAGATCTTGCAGCTCGTTAAGTTCGCCTTGCTGCAGAAGCCAACCGCTAGACTAAACCTAGGCCAGCCCGCCAGGCGCTTTCTCCACGGCTAAGTTACTCCTTGCCAACCGAACTTGCCAATAGGGCTATGACTTCTACCCGCCCTAGATCCCGTCAGAGTCGGACTTCCCTATTGAGCGATCTGCTACAGGCCGTACCCCATCTGCGCCCGCAGCTTTATTTCAAGTCTTCTCTGGTTGCCCTCAGCCGTGCCATCGAGGATCAGGTGTTGCAAGGTCAGGGATCCCCGTGGGTGTTCGCCAATTTTCAAAAGGAGCGCTACTACCGCCAGGAGGCGCGGCGCTACCGTCGCATCAGCGCGGTTGCCCAAGATGTGTTTGTGCTGGCTACCCCCGATGGGGCTCAGGCTGACCTGCCCCCTAACTTTATCCCCCTGGATCCGGAGGATCCACTGGCTCAGGAGTGGCATTTGATCGTCATCGACGCCCACTATGCCACCTGCTTAGTGTGTCGGGAGCGGCCCTGGCAGGGCAGCGATATGGACGCAGCCCGACAGTTCGATGGCGTCTGGTCGTTTGATCGCCTGGTCGCGGTTCAAGCGGCTTTGGCACTGCTGCCCAAGATCCTCGGTTACCGTCCAGATCTGGCCCCTCGCTTGGAGCCGGTTCGCCAGTACCTGGAGGGATCCCTGCAAAACTCTGCCAGTCAACTGAATCCAGGGCCCTTCACCGAGCGGCTGATCACCTATCTTCAGGCAGGCCAATACAAGCTGCAGCGGGCCTATCGCACCATTCAGGCTCAAGAGCGCAAGGAACACTTGATCAACCGCATCAGCAGCGCCATTCGCCAGTCTTTGCATCCCGGCGATATCCTGACCATTGCGGTGCAGGAACTGGGGCAAGCGGCAGGAGTGGGGCGCTGTTTGATCTACCGCTACGATGGCCAGGTTCCTGCTGTCCAGATCGAGCACGAGTATCACACCCTGAGAATGGGCAGCCTCAAGGGATCCCTTTGGCCCGTGCAAAGCAACCCTTTTCTGCAGGAGGCAATGGCCTCAGCACACCTGGTGTGTTGCGAGGACAGCCAGAAGGATCCGCGTCTGCATTGCCTGCCGGAGCTGTGGCAGCCGGCCCAAATTCGCGCTTGGGTGGCTCTGCCGATTCTCTATCAGGGGCGGTTGCTGGGCCTCTTGGAGCTGCACCACGAACACCCTCGCCGCTGGCAGCCGGCCACTCTGGAGTTGGCAGAAGCCATTGCCAATCAAGTGGGGGTGGCCCTCTTACAGGCAGAAGCCTACCAGCACCTGGAAGAGCTGAATCGCCAATTGCAGGATCTGGATCGGGCCAAGTCGGAGCTGATCGCTGTGATCGGGCACGAGCTGCGCACCCCTTTGTCCACCATTCAAGTGTGTCTGGAGTCGTTGGCCGGCGATCCTCATATGCCCTTGGAGATGCGCCAGGAGATGTTGAATGCGGCTCTGCAAGATGCCGGTCGGCTGCGGGAGTTGGTGCAGGATTTTCTCACCCTCTCCAAGCTGGAAAGCGGTCGCGTTCGCTGGCATATCGAGCCGTTGTCTGCCCAAGAATGCGTGGAGCTGGCCCTGAGCAACGTCAAAGCGCGACGGCGGCACGAGGAGTTACCCACCATCGAGCAGGCGCTGCCCAGACGGCTGCCGATGGTCAAGGCGGATGGGGAATGGCTGGTGGAGGTCTTGCGCAAGCTGTTGGACAATGCCTGCAAGTTTACTCCTCCCAGCGGGCGGATCTGGATCCGGGCAGAGGTGGAGCCATCAGCCGGCGAACCTGGAGAAGCGATGGTGAGATTTACTGTGGCCGACAGTGGACGCGGCATTGAACCGGAGCGCTTACAGGTCATTTTCGAGCGGTTTTACCAGGCAGAGGGGTCCCTGCGCCGTTCCGTGGGGGGGACGGGCTTGGGGCTGGCCATCTGCCGGCTGATCATCGAGGCGATGGGGGGGCGCATCTGGGCCGAATCGGGAGGGATCAACCAGGGCAGTGCCTTCCACTTCACCCTGCCGATAGCCAACCCACAAACCCAGAGGCAGCCCTCGATGGCCGCCTGAACCCTAAGAAGTGAAGGTCTGCTGCGCTAACCTGGGATCCCAGCCGGCAAATGCAAATTGCCAATATCCAACAAATCAGGCTGCCGCAAAGCTCTGGCCTAGATCCGTAGCTCCCCTCTCCCTTTGGGAGAGGGGCTGGGGGTGAGGGGTTGCTCCCTTTGGGAGAGGGGCT
>NZ_JANSJI010000261.1:39220-51979 GCF_047462475.1 Synechococcus sp. H55.11 | reverse complement strand
AGAGGGGCTGGGGGTGAGGGGTTGCTCCCTTTGGGAGAGGGGCTGGGGGTGAGGGATGGCACACCCTATTGGGAACATAGACTCAGGCAGCGCTCCCGAATCGCCTGGAGGTTAAAGGCCAAGTCCCGGCGGAGGCGCCGTTCCACCAGGCCGACCGGCATGCGACGCGGCGGCTTCACCTGCAAGTGGTAGGTGAGCAAAGTTTGATGGTTTAGCCACTCGGCCAGTTCCCAAAACCCCTCGAAAAGGAGAAAATCCCCTTCCACCTCCTGGAAGCGAAGCTGGTGGGGAAAGATTTCCTCAATGGCCAGCACCACTGCCGCCGAAAAGCGGGCAAATAAAACCTTTTGGGATCCCACCTGACGTACCAGTTTGCGGCCATTCTCGCTGCCGAGGAGGCGGCTTTCCACCAAGTTGGGAATGAACTCCGCCAGATGGTCGTAATCGGTTAAAACCTGCCAAACCCACTGCCGCTCCACCGGAATAAGGACGCGGCCCTGCACATGGCGGCAGCGCTCCCCCAAGTCCTCCACCTCCACCTGGATGTCTTCGGGAACTGGGATCCCGTCTTCCGGGGCAGGGTCTAGGTGCCCTTGTTGGGGATCCTGTGGGGAGTCGGAAGGCATGGCCAGCAATCGGAGCGCGTCAGAGTTGCAGAACAAAGGAGAAGGGCCAGCAGCCCCAACCCAGGCCCAGTCCATTGTAATTGTGCATCAGATAGCGCACTAGGGGAAAAGGGCCTGGAACCAGGCGACGATCACCTGCCACACTTGATCCAGAAGAGCAAAGGGATCCCGCAGCTCTTGCAGCACCTGCCGCGGGCCAATCCTAAAGACCACGTACAACACGGCCAGGAGGATCACGATCCCCACTGCCGTCCAGATGGCTTCCCGCACCACCCGCACCCAGAAAACCAGCACAAAAATGGCGATGGCCACCGCGGCCACCAGCGGCAATGTCTCCAGTACCATCGGATCCCCCCTCGTTTGGCTCAGATGTTTTGGATTTGACCCCACTGTAGCCAGTTTGAACTGAGAATAAGGTGCTCGCAAATGCCCGCTGACAAGGGATCCCATCCCGTAAAATGGGATCACCCCGATGAGCCTTCTTTGCTTGGCTAGATCTATGGACATCATCACCTTTGGCTGGGTTGCCGTTGCTGCTTTCTTTGCCCTTTCCATTGCCTTTGTGGTCTGGGGCCGTAACGGCATGTAGCGGATCCCGCCTGGCCCTGTTGTTGCTCGAGGACTTCGTCCTGCTCTATGGAAATTGACTTGCCCTGGGTTGTCCGCCTCGCCTACGGCAGCATCTTTTTGCTCTTGACGGCTGTCACTGTGGGCGTTGGCTACATCACCTTTATCGACTGGCGGGATCGGCGGCGGCGCAGCGAGGCAGAACGGCAAGCTCGTCGCTCCAAGCGGCGGTAGCTACTGGGGTTCTGGGAGATTCCAAGAAGCCTCGCGATCGGGCCTGTCGTCAACGGTTCTCAGGACAGGAGGGGCCACCCAGGGCAAGGGATCCTCAGGCTGGAGGCAAAAGAGCTCTTGCAGGAGAATCTGGTTGGCTTCCCACAGAGCTTGCAGGTTGTAGCCGGCGTAGGTGGGCAGAAAGTCGGCCAGCTTGCGGTTGGCCTCCCCCAGCAGGATCATGCAGCCGCGGCGGTTGCCGTTTTGCAGGTGGTAGTAGGCCACGGCGGTTTGCAACAGCCCCTGGTAGAAGCGCCGCTCCGGATTCACCGCTTCCATCCACAGCGCCTCCAGAGTGTCGTGGCAGGCGTAGAATTCCCCCCGGTTGAATTGCGCAACGGCCAGTTGCAGCGCTTCTGGGTGGCAATTACTCATGGGTCTAGGCACAGTTGCGACTCAGGGGCGGCTGCTGCAGGGATCCCTGCGGCAACACCAGGGTAAAGCAGGTCTTGCCCTGGCCGCTTTCTATAGAGACGCTGCCCCCCAGCCGCTGCATCCACTGCTTAACCAAAGCCAGCCCCAGGCCGGTGCCGCCCCGCTTCCAGGGATCCCCGCTGGGGATGCGGTAGAACTTCTCAAAAATGCGCTCCCACTCGCTGCGGGGGATCTCCACCCCCTCGTTGATAACCCGAATTTGCACTTGTTCAGGGCTGAGGCGGCGCGCCGTCACCGTGATGCGGTGGTGAGGCGGGGTGTACTTGCAGGCGTTGTTGACCAGCTCCTGCACCACCCGCTCCAGACCCACCTGATCCGTCACCACCTTGCCCACCGCTGGGTCAATCTGCCACCGCAACTGTTGCTGATTGGCCTGGGCCCGCTGCACAAAGGGCTGGAGCACAGTGGGCAGCCAGGCGGCCAGGGACACTTCTTCGAGATGAAGGGGCTTGGATCCCTGCTCCAGCCGCTGCAGATCCAGCAGATCGTTGACCAATTCCGCCTCGCGCTCGCACTCCTGCTCCAGGATTTGCAAGTATTGCTCCCGTTTTTGCGGGGTGCGGGCCATTTTCAGCAGTTGGATGGCCATTTTCATGTTGGTGATGGGCGTGCGCAGCTCGTGGGAGACGGTGCTCAAGAAATCATCTTTGAGGCGGTTGAGGCGTTCCAGCTCGCTGATTTGCTGCACCGAGGCCTGGTAGAGACGGGCCTGGCGGATGGCGATGGCACAGTGATCCGCCACCTGCTGCACCACCCGCACCTCCAGCTCAGAGAAGCACTCGTCTGCCGGCTTGGCCAACCACAGATCGCCCAACACGGCCTGATCCTCCCGCAGCGGACATACCAGCAGGGTCAGCCCTTCCCGCCGCGGGATCCAGCTTTGCCCCGACAAATGGCACAGTTGCGCCGCTTGCCCCCTTTGCAGTTGCCGGTAGAGATCCGGGTAGTCGGCTAGGGTTAGAGCGATCCCGCCGGCGGGCGGCAGGGCGGCGGTGTATTCGTAGCGCACCGTGGCCTGGCCGGCTTCCGGATCGTAGAGACAGAGATCGCAGCCTTGGATGGACAGCCCCAGAGCCAACTCCTGCGCCACTGCCCGTAGGATCTGGGCTTCGTCCAGGGTGGTGCGCACCTGGTCGGTGACCCGCTGCAAGAGGGCATCCATAGCCAGAGAGCGCTGCAGGGCCGCCGTCCGCTCCTGCACCTCCTGCTCCAGACGGGCGTTGAGATCTTGCAACTGCCGGTAGAGCTGGTTTTGCGTGATCGAGAGGGCCAGGTGCACGGCAGCGCGGCTGACGAGCTCCAGCTCTGGGGCCGACCAAGCCTTGGGCTCGTCAATTTTCAGCTCCCGCCAGGCGGCAAAAGAGATCAAGGGCAGTTGTTGACGGGGATCCTCCCAACCTTCCCCTTGGGCGGGCCAGCGGTAGCCGGCCCAGTGGGTCTCTTGGCAGATGGCGCCACGAAACACGCTCAGCCAGCCCACCACCTGCTCGTTCCAAAGCAGCGGCACCGCCAGCAGCCCGCGGATGGGCGTCTGCTGCACCTGCGACCGCAGTTCTGGCCACTTCTCCAATTGCGAAAGCGACCAGGTTCTCACCCCGTCCCCTGCCGACTTGCCTCTTCCCACCTGCTCCTGCAGCCAGGCGTCGTACCCTGCCGGCGGCTGGCTCCCATAGCAGTGGAGAGTCTCCAAGCCCATGAACTGGATGCGCAGCCGCGCCCCGATCCCTTGGAGCTGGGCGGTAAGCTGCTCCAGGACGGTGCTCAGGGTGGTTTCGGGGTGAAGCGGCGAGTACACCAGCGCCGCAATTTGGTTAATCAAGCGTTCCTGCTGCGCCTTCCGCCGCGCCTGCTCCAGCAATTCCGCCTGGGCAATGGCAATCGACACCTGATCCGCCACCAACTGCACCACCTGCAGCTCCTCAGCAGAGTAGGAGCGCGGCTCGGCGTGGTGGGAGACCAAGAGCCCCCACAACTGCTGGTGATGCAGGAGGGGCACCACCAGGGAAGAGGCTACCCCCATGCACTTGAGGTAATGGGCATGGCAGGGATCCACCGGCCGCTGCGGCACTTCTCCTAGAGGCAAAGGCTGGGCCTGGGCAAAGCGGCCCAGTGGCTCCGGCTGGCTGAGGGAGCGGGTCTGGCCCTCCACATCCACGATGACCCGCACCTGGGCCAGGCGAAACAGGTGCCGCGCTTGCTCAGGAATATCCCCCGCCGGAAAAGACAAACCCAGGAGAGAGGGCAGCCGCTCAGCTTGTCGAGCTTCCGCCACCACCGTTCCATGACCTTCCGGGTCGAAGCGGTACACCTTGACCCGATCCGTGCCCAAAAAGGCGCGCACCTCCTCCACCGTTGCCCTCAGGATCTGATCCAGCTCCAGGGATTGCCGGATCTGGTGGGTAATGCGGTTGATGAGGGCATCCCGGCTGGTGCAGGCCGCAGGGGCCAAGTTCTCCATAGCCATCTCTACATAAGGAAGCGCAGAAGTATTGAAAGCTACACTCCCTCTTTCACGATAACGCCCCCTGCCGGGAAGTTACAGAGCCGCAAGGGAAAAGCTTAAGGAATTCAAAAGTTCTCCACTCTCCTTCACAAAGGAAGCTGGGGCAGGCGGAAGAGGCGGGCGGCATTTTGGCTGGTCTGTTGGGCCAGGTCTTCCAAGGGGATCCGCAACAGCTCCGCCAGGGTTTGGGCCACCCGCTGCACATGGGCTGGCTCGTTGCGCTTGCCGCGGAAAGGGGTGGGGGCCAAAAAAGGGCAATCGGTTTCCACCAAAAGCTGGGACAAGGGCACCTCCAAGGCCGACCGGCGCACGGTCTCGGCGTTCTTGAAGGTCACGATGCCGCTAAAGCTGATGAAGCAGCCCATCTCCACAAACAGCCGCGTCTCCTCCGGGGATCCGCTCCAGCAGTGCATCACCACCCGCAGCGGCCCCCCTGTGGCCAGGGCCTCTTGGAGAATCTCATAGGTGGCTGCTGCCGCCTCGCGGCAATGGACGATCAGGGCCAAATCCTGCTCCTGGGCAATGGCAATGTGGGCGCGGAAGGATTCTTGTTGCCGCTCGATGTCCGCCGGGTCGGATTTGTAAAAATCTAAGCCCGTCTCCCCGACGGCCACCACCCGCGTGTCGCTGGCGGCCAACTGGGCGATCTTTTCGGCCAGATCCGGCTGCCACTGGCGCGCCTCCAAAGGATGCAGCCCCACCGACAAGAAGACTTCGGCGTACTGGTCGGCAATGGCCTGCAACTGGGGAAACTCTGCTGGCGTTACACAGGAGTGCACCAGTTGCCGGATCCCGGCCTGGCGCCAGCGCTCGGCCACCTGCGGTAGATCGTCTGTAAAGTCGGGATAGTTCAAGTGGACGTGGGTGTCCACCAGAGGGGCAGCGGGCAAGACGGCGGTGCTCAAGGCTCAGCTCCCGAACAAAATAGTGTTGCAGACTCTATCCAATTGTAAAAGCGGTTCCCGGCTGGTTTGGAGCGCAGGGATCCCGTTCCGCCCATTCCTATGGGAGCATGAGGATGATCCAGAAAGTTCACAGTTGGAGGCTTGCTATGGCCCGTACTCCCTCGACCATGCTGCCTTTGGGCACCCCGGCCCCTGACTTCAGCCTGCCGGATGTGGTGAGCGGCCAAACCATTTCCCTCTCTACTTTTGCCGACAAGCCCGCTTTGCTGGTGATGTTCATCTGCCAGCACTGCCCCTATGTGAAGCACGTGCAAGAAGAGCTGGCCCGCATTGGCAGAGATTACAAGGATCGCGGCGTCGGCATTGTAGCCATCAGCGCCAACGATGTGGAGAAATACCCCGACGACAGCCCCGAGAACTTGAAGAAGATGGCCGAGACCTTGGGCTTTACCTTTCCCTTCTGCTACGACGAAAGCCAAGAAGTGGCCAAAGCCTTTAGCGCTGCCTGCACCCCCGACTTTTTCCTGTTCGATGCGGAGCGCAAGCTGGTCTACCGCGGCCAACTGGACGACAGCCGCCCCAGCCTGACGGATGTGCCGGTGACGGGCAAAGACTTGCGGGCGGCGCTGGATAACCTGCTGGCGGGCAAGCCCATCGATCCTGACCAAAAGCCCAGCCTCGGCTGCAACATCAAGTGGAAGCCCGGCAATGAGCCTGCTTATTTTGGTGGGTAGCTCCCGTTTTTTTGAATTGCGGCCAGGGCCTGGCGATGCAAGCTGGGGTTGGCCGCCGCCAGCACTTCTCCCCTAGAGGTGCGGGTTAGGGGCTCCCCCGACCAATCAGTAATCACGCCGCCGGATCCCTCGATCACCGGCACAAGGGCGGCAAAATCGTAGAGGGCGAGGCCACACTCCAGCACCAGATCCACACAGCCGCTGGCCAACAGGCCGTACTGGTAGCCGTCGCCGCCATAGGAGGTGATGTGTACTGCTCGACTGAGCTGCTGGAAACGCCGTTGTTGGTCGGGGTGGGCGAACAAATCGGGGGTGGTACAGCTCAAGTAGGCGCGGCTGAGGTCGCTGTTGGTTTTGGTCTGGGCGGGTCGTCGGCAAGAGGGAGTAATCCACTGGGTGGGTTCTCCCTGCACCCCCAGCCAGCGCTCGCGCAACACCGGTTGATCGATGATGCCCAGAACGGGGCGATCCTCTTCCAAGAGGGCGATCAGGGTGGCAAAGGTGGGCTTGCCGGTGGAAAAGGCAATGGTGCCATCCAAGGGATCCAGAACCCAGGTGTAAGGGGATCCCGTCTGGTGAAAGCCAAACTCCTCGCCAAGGATGCTGTGTTGCGGCACCTGGGCCATGAGCAAAGCCCGCATCGCCTGTTCTGCCTCCCGGTCGGCCACCGTCACAATGGGGGAGCGGGCTTCTTTGTATTCCGCTTGCAGCTCTCCGCGAAACAAGGGGCGGATCACTGCTCCGGCAGCATCGGCCAGGGCCTGTGCCAGTTCAATCCATTCTGTTTTGACCACCTTTTGCCCACCGCACCTGCGCGTTTCCTCTTTTAGCATAAGGAAAGATTTCTCCCCGGTTATGCGGTCTGGCCTGCTTTTGACTCCTCTGGAATGGCTCTGGACGGCGATTGGGGTGATCCTGACCATTTTGGGCACCCTGACCCATCTGAGTTTTCCGTCGGAGCTGCCTGGGCTGGGGGGATATAGCTTCTCGCTGCAAATCGGGGGCGTGCTGCTGACGGCTTGTTTGGCGGGGCCGGTGGCGGCGGTGTGCGCCCAGATCGTCTACTTGGGGCTGGGGCTGGCGGGGTTGCAGGTGTTTGCCCAGGGGGGAGGGTGGCAGTACCTGCACCAGCCCACCTTTGGCTACTTGTTGGGTTTTTTGCCGGCTGCCTGGGCCTGCGGGACGATTGCGTTTCGGCAACGGGATCCCCATTCGCTTCCTTCTTCCTCTGTCCGCCAACGCACTGCCGCTGTCAAGAGGCTGGCAGCCCCCCCGGTGGGCCTCCAGGAGCTGGGATCCGGCAGCTTGGTGGCTTTGGCCTTGATTCACCTGACCGGGATTGTCTATCTTTTGGCCACGCAACCCTGGAACCAGGAGTTGCTGAGGTTGATCAGGCTTTACTCAGGCTATACCCTGCCGGGACAGCTCATTGTGGCCAGCTTTGCCGCGGTGATGGCGGTGCTGCTGCGGCGCTTACTGCTGCTCTGAAGCAGGGGAGCCAACTGTGCACAAAAGCCCATGCAGATTTGGGTGGAAGCGCATCTTTCCCCAGGCTACGGCAACAGAAAGTAGCCTAGAGTGGTGCTGCTCCCAACGGCAATTCCTGAGGCGGGTAGATGCTTATCCAACCGGCGAGGATCGATCAGATTTTTGTGAGGAGAACAGAGGAATGCAACGGACTGCTCTGACCCTTTTGGCCACTGGCCTTTTGGCGACTGGGCTGGCTGCCTGTGGAGATGGCGGCAGCTCCGGGGGCACGATCATCACTCCCCCCCAAAGCCCAACGGTTTCGTTGATCAATGCGCCCACTTCTGTGCGGGTGGGCACCTCCACACCGGCTTTTACGGTGCAGGTGAGTGTGCCCGGCGGCGCCCGCCCAACGCAATTTGTTGAGCTGGAAACGTTTAACCCCAATGGCGTGCGCGTGCAGCGGGAGTTCTTCAGCCCGCAACAGGCTAACTGCGCTCCCGGAGCCACCTTTTGTAGCTTCATCACCGACTTCCGCGTCGCCGCCGGGGATCCTGTGGGCGTTTGGCAGTTCCGGATCACCGCCTATGACCAGCAAAACCGCTCCGGCTCCCAAACGCTGCTGATTACCGCCTTCCAGTAAACAATTCCGGCTGCCAGGTTGGGTTGGGAACTTTATGAATCTGAGGGGGAATGCCCAATACCGAGCACCCCCCTCAGGAGATGGCTATTTTATTTTCGCAGCTCGCAAGCTGCCCGGATCCCTCACTCCATGTCCCGCCGGTTGGGGTTACGGGCGGGGTCGTTGCTCAAAAAGCCAAACACAAAAAGCCCAACAAAAAAGATGACAACCGCGTAAACAGAGATTTTCAGTAACAGCATAGTTTCAGCAACCTGTTTCCGACTGAATGAACCGAGGAAGCGATAAGGCAATGGTAAGGCAAGGGCAAATAGCCACAGCGACGGGATCCCGTCCAACCTGAGGCTTTGCAAAACTTCTTCACAACATCATACCTCCCGGCGGTTCCCTTTCCCGCCATTGGCCCCGCTTTGCCCCGAAAGATCCTCCCATTACGCCCCCGCCAAAGGCCACGCAGCCTGGCCTGACAGGGATCCCCGGCAAGAGCAAAGATTGTTAAGAAATATTTGAGACTGGAAAGAAAGATTGCGGCGCCTGTGGGCGACCGGAATATAGAAGGATAAGGTCTGCGGCTTTGCCAGGTCTTGCCGGATGTGTATTGGATTTAACCATGCCTTCTGATCGGTTGGGCAACTTAGGAGCTCTGGATGGGGGTCAGCCGCAACCTTCGCCGGGGATCTGTCGATCTCAGGAGGTGTTGCTGGCGGACGGGATGCCGGCCTTTTTGCGCCACTGGCCGCAGGGATCCCCTTGTGGGCGGGTGTTGCTGTTGCACGGCAAGGGGGATCACGGCGGCGGGTTTGAACCCTTGGCGGAGGAATTAGCTGCCCAGGGATGGGAGGTTTTGGCCCCGGATATGCGGGGATTTGGCCGCTCCGGCGGCATCCGCTGCTGGATCGACCGCTTCGGCCAATACCAGGCGGATCTGGAGGAGATCACTCAGCAGGTCTGGCCGCAGAAGAGGATCCCGCAGATCTGGTGTGGGTACAGCGCGGGGGCCAATTGGGTTACGGAATATGCCCTTGCCCATCCTGAGCAGGTGCAGGGCTTGATCTTGATCTCTCCGGCCTTCCGCATCGACCACTATTTCACCCCCTTGACCTACGCCCTTCTGCAGGTGTTGGACAGGGTTGTTCCCCAGTTGGCCTTGACCGGCCTTTACGATCCGGCACGGGTGACTTCCTTGCCAGCGCAGCAGGCCGCCTTTGCGGCAGATCCCTATGTGTGTGGGGTAACGCGGGCCAGATTTACAGCCGAACTGGTGCGCAGCGGGCGGCGCTGCCTCGAGCAAGCCCATCGGCTGGAGCTGCCGGTTTTGCTGCTTTACACCTCTGCCGACATTGTCGTCAATCCTGCCGGCGCTGTGGATTTTGCCTGTCGGCTCCCCAACGGTGAGATCCACGATTTTCCCCAATCGCGCCACGACCTTTTGCACGACTGCCAAGCCGAAGCTGTCAAGGAGACTCTCCGCTGCTGGCTGGCCCGCCATTTCCCCCCTTGCCCTGGCTATCGCCTCTCTCCCCCGACGAGCACCTCGGCCCCCGCCGACCTCATGGCAAAATAGAGACGCCCTCTTTTTCTTTGCTGCTCTCATGAGCCAAGACTTGATCTACCGTCCCCGTCGGCTGCGGCGCACCGAAGCCCTGCGCCAGATGGTTCAGGAAACCCACCTGCGGGTGCAGGATTTGATCTATCCCCTGTTTGTCATGGAAGGGGAGAACCAGCGGCAGGAAGTAGAGTCGATGCCCGGCTGCTACCGCTACACCCTGGATCTGCTCCTCAAGGAGGTGGAGGAAGCAGCCAACTTGGGGATCCCGGCGGTGGCTTTGTTCCCGGTGGTGCCGGAAGAGAAAAAGGATCCCACCGGGCGGGAGTGCTTCAACCCGGAAGGCTTGATCCAGCGGGCGGTGCGGCGGATCAAGCAGGAGATCCCCCAGATCTTGGTGGTGACGGATGTGGCTCTGGATCCCTACAACAGCGACGGCCACGATGGCATTGTGCGGGACGGGGTGATCCTCAACGATGAGACGGTAGAAGTTCTGATTAAGCAGGCTCTCTCCCAGGCGGAAGCGGGAACCGATATCGTGGCCCCCTCCGACATGATGGACGGCCGTGTCGGCGCCATTCGGGAGGCTCTGGATAGCCAAGGCTACACCGACGTAGCCATTCTGGCCTACTCCGCCAAATATGCCTCTGCCTTCTACGGCCCTTTTCGCGATGCCCTGGGATCCGCGCCCAAGTCGGGAGACAAAAAAACCTATCAAATGGATCCCGCCAACGCCCGCGAAGCCATTAAAGAGGTGGAGCTGGACGAAGCCGAGGGGGCAGACATGGTGATGGTAAAGCCGGCCTTGGCCTACTTAGACATCATCTATCGGGTCAAGGAAGCAACGGATCTGCCCGTGGCCGCCTACAACGTCAGCGGCGAGTACGCCATGATCAAGGCTGCCGAACAAAAGGGCTGGATCGACGGCAAAAAAGTGATGATGGAATCGCTCTTGGCCATGAAGCGGGCCGGTGCCGACATCATCCTCACCTACTTTGCCAAAGAGGTGGCCTTGCTTCTCAAACAATCCTAGGTAATTCTAGCCAGCGGCAGTCTATGGCCTGGCAGGCGGCTGACGGAACTGCCCGATCCAGGAAGGAGGGATGTTCTTCTCCTCGTCGGCTACCAAAGTACTGGGATCCACCAAGCGCACCTGAATTTGATTGGGCGGCACCCGATTCAGACGTTCCTTGATCAGGGCCTCTCGTTGCAAGGGATCCATGCCGCGATCCACCCCCTCCTGCAGCCGAGAAATCCGGTTGGACAAGACCTCGATGTGCTGCTCCAGAACTTGGAGCCGATGGTGCTGGGCCAACTGCACCGGCAAGAGGCGACACAAACCACTGAGGGCAGCCGCCGTAAACAAGACATTCACCCCGATGTGGCAGGCCACCTCCCAGGCTTGCGGCTCGTGGGCAGGCCGGCGGGAGCGAGTCGAGGAGCGGGCAACCGGGAGAGCGGCGGGATCCCCTTGCCCACTTGCCCGAACCAGGGATCCCTGCGAGCGATGGGCTCGTGGAGCAACGGAGATGTCTAGCTGCGATCCAGCAACCTGCTCTACGCGCACAGACATGCGGCCAGCCGGAGTACGGGAGGAAGACTGAGGTGCCACGGGTGAAGGGAAGAAAATAGGGGGACGATGAGCCGCCTCTGCTGCCAAGAAGCGCAGCTAGGGCTTATTGAAGCCGATTTTCCCCGCTGTGTCAGGCTTTGTCCCAAAACATTTTCGCTTTCGGACGCTGCCACTTGGCCAAGCTCGGCAAACCGATTACGGGATCCCAAGCCATCGCCAACGTCGGCAAGAAAACGCGCTAGGCTAGAGGTTCCCCTTGTCAAAAGGCCCCGCACCGATCCAAGGACGAGGGCAGTTATGTAGAGGTCAGTCGGATCCCCATATGCGCATTGTCATCACGGGTGGGAGTGGTTTTATCGGGCGTCGCTTGGTGGCCCGTCTGCTGGAGCAAGGGGATCAGGTTTTGGTCTTGAGCCGCCGCCCCGACCAGGCCCGCCGCCTGTTGGGGGAATCCCCCAACCTCAAGCTGCTGCCCTACGATCCCTATCAACCGCAAACCTGGGCCACCGCCCTGGAAGGGTACGAGGGCATTGTCAACTTGGCCGGAGAGCCTTTGGCCTCTTCTCGCTGGACAGAAGCCAAGAAAAAAGAAATCCGCCGCAGCCGCGTGGAGACCACTCAAGCCCTTGTCCAAGCCCTCGCCTCCCTCGACCAGAAGCCCCAGGTGATGATCAGCAGCTCGGCGGTGGGCTACTACGGCTCCCACCCGCAGGGAGAGCCCCTGACAGAGGCGGATCCCCCGGCCCAAGATTTTCTGGCAGAAGTCTGTCAAGCCTGGGAAGCTGCCGCCCGGCCCGCTGAGGAATTGGGGATCCGCCTGGCCATCGTGCGCACAGGGATTGTGTTGGGGCCAGATGGAGGAGCACTGGCACAGATGTTGGCCCCCTTCCAGTTCTTCATCGGCGGAACGATCGGCTCCGGCAAACAATGGCTCTCCTGGATCCACCGCGAGGATTGGGTGAGTTTGGTCTGCTTCCTCCTACAACAGGGATCCGGGGTGTTCAACGCCACCGCTCCCAACCCGGTGCAAATGGAGGAGTTTTGCCGCACCTTGGGCCAGGTCTTGGGTCGCCCCTCCTGGTTGCCCGTGCCGGAGCTGGCTCTGGAACTGCTGTTGGGCGAGGCAGCTCAAGTGGTGCTGACAGGGCAAAAAGTGATCCCTCAAGCGGCTTTGCAGATGGGCTTTACCTTCCAATACCCACAGTTGAAAGAGGCACTGCGACAGATTCTCCTCCCCCCTTGACCAAGACCGGCGCTTACTCTTCGGTGAAATCGGCCTCCACCACCCCTGAAGCAGCACCAGGCTCAGGGCTGGCAGCCACCGCTTGCGCCGGAACCGCCTGGGGCACCTGCACGATCTGGGGTGTGAAGATGAACAGGTTGTACACCGTGTTGCGGCGGATGTTGTCCATCATCTCCAAGAACAGCTCGTAGCCCTCGTTCTTATACTCGATCAGAGGATCCTTCTGGCCATAGCCGCGCAGGCCCAC
>NZ_JANSJI010000261.1:0-39120 GCF_047462475.1 Synechococcus sp. H55.11 | reverse complement strand
AACTCCTGCATCTTGGCGGTCAGCTTGTCGATTTCCCACTCTTCCGGCGGCAGCTCCGGGTTGACGTGGGCCCGCACGATCTCCTCGACAGTCTTGCGCACATAGTCGAGGATTTTGGTTTTGAGGTTCTCCCCTTCCAAGATGCGCCGCCGCTCTGAGTAGATGGCCCGCCGCTGGTTGTTCATCACCTCGTCGTACTCAAACACCTGTTTGCGCAGGTCGAAGTAATACACTTCCACCTTGCGCTGCGCGTTCTCCAGGCTGCTGGAAAGCAGCGGGTGCTCGATGGGCATGTCCTCATCCACCCGGAACATGTCCATCAGTTTGGCCACCCGCTCGCCACCGAAGATCTTGAGCAGGTTATCTTCCAGGCTGAGGAAAAACCGCGAGGAGCCGGGATCCCCTTGCCGTCCGGCGCGGCCCCGCAACTGGTTGTCGATGCGACGGGACTCGTGGCGCTCCGTGCCGATCACGTGCAGGCCGCCCAGCCGCACCACTTCCTCGTGCTCGGCCTCGGTTACCTTTTCGTACTCGGCCTTGATGCTGTTGTAGACCTCCCGCAGTTGCAAGATCAGCGGATCCTGCACCGGCGCTTTCTCCGAGGCCACCGCGATGAGATCTTCCACCACCAGCTCCGGCAGGCGGTTCAACCCATATTTGGTCACCGCCGCCGCCACCACCTCCTCCAGCGCTTGGCTGGTGCGGGCCGACAGCTCACAGGGGTAAAAGTTGGGAGAGACCACCGTCCAGGATTTTTTCGGCTTAGGTGAGGATCCTCCAAATCCCTGGCCCCCACCCCGCCCTAGCATGGGAACGGATCCCAGCGGGTTGTCGGCGTCCAGTTGCACCAGCTTGGGCATCAGCCGTTCCCGCAGCTTGAGGCGGGCCATGTACTCGGCATTGCCGCCCAAGATAATGTCCGTGCCGCGCCCGGCCATGTTGGTAGCAATGGTTACGGCACCTTTGCGCCCCGCCTGGGCGATGATCTCCGCTTCCCGCTCCACGTTCTCCGGCTTGGCGTTGAGGAGGTTGTGCGGGATCCCCATCTCCTTGAGCATGGCCGAGAGGCGCTCAGATTTTTCCACGCTGGTCGTCCCCACCAGTACCGGCCGGCCCCGCTCGTGCATGTGGGCAATTTCCTCGGCGACCGCTTTCCACTTGGCGTTTTCGGTCTTGTAGACCAAGTCGGGAGCATCTTTACGGCGGATGGGCCGGTTGGTGGGGATCACCGTCACTTCCAGGTTGTAGGTTTTGCCGAACTCGGCTTCCTCGGTGCGGGCGGTGCCCGTCATGCCGGAGAGCTTGGGATAGAGCAGGAAGAGGTTTTGGTAGGTGATGGTGGCCAGGGTTTGGCTCTCGTTTTGGATCGGCACCCCCTCCTTGGCTTCCACCGCCTGGTGCAGCCCATCCGACCAGCGGCGACCGGGGAGCACCCGCCCGGTGAACTCGTCCACGATCACCACCTCTTGGTTGCGGACGATGTAGTGGACATCCTTGATGAAGAGCTCCTTGGCCTTCACCGCATTAAAGACAAAGTGGGCCCAGGGATCCTTGGGGTCAAACAGATCGGAGACCCCCAGCAACCGCTCGGCGGCTTCAAACCCTTCGTCGGTGAGGATGACGTTGCGGGCTTTTTCGTCCACTTCGTAGTGCTCGTCCCGGATCAGCTCCCGCGCCACCTGGGCCGCCTTGAGGTACTTTTCGGAGGGGCGGGCCATCTGGCCGGAGATGATCAGGGGGGTGCGGGCCTCGTCGATGAGGATGGAGTCCACCTCGTCGATGATGCAGTAGTTGAAGGGCCGCTGCATCACCTCTTTGATGTCGGTGGCCATGTTGTCCCGCAGGTAGTCGAAGCCCAGCTCGCTATTGGTGCAGTAGGTGATGTCGCAGTTGTAGCTGCGCCGCTTCTCTTCGGTGGACATACCCTCTTGCACCAGGCCAACCGTCAGGCCCAAGAAACGGTGCACCTGCCCCATCCACTCCGAGTCCCGCCGGGCCAAGTAGCCGTTGACGGTAACGATGTGAACCCCCTTGCCGGTCAGGCCGTTGAGATAGGCAGGCAGGGTGGCGACCAGTGTTTTCCCCTCGCCGGTTTTCATCTCGGCAATCTGGCCCTCGTGCAGCACCATGCCGCCGATGAGCTGCACGTCGTAGTGGCGCAAGTTGAGAACCCGCTTGGCCGCTTCCCGCACCACCGCAAACGCCTCGGGCAGGAGGTCGTCGAGGGACTCCCCTCTATCCAGGCGCTGGCGAAACTCGGTGGTCTTGGCCCTGAGCTCCGCATCGGAAAGAGAGGCGATCTCGATCTCCAGCGAGTTGATCAGCTTGACAACAGGACGGTACTGGCGGATCTTGCGATCGTTGGGATCCCCAAGGAGCTTTTGTAGGGTTTGGAGCATGGGCAAGCCTGGGCCGATAAAGAAGTTGACTGATGACGCAATTTTACCATTTTGATTTGGCTGGCCAGGGAGAAGTTGGCCTGGGCGAGCTGAGCACAAAACACCTAAGCTGTGGGAATGGCTGAAGAGGGCCTGCGGTGACTTGCGGTCTGCGGCGAGAAAATGTCAGTCTAGGGAAGCGAAGGGATCCCAGGGCTTATGAACTTTTTGGGTGTTGGACTGCCGGAAATGTTGGTCATCTTTGCGGTGGCCCTTTTGGTCTTTGGGCCGCGCAAATTGCCGGAGATCGGTCGCACGTTGGCCAAAACCCTGCGCAGCTTGCAAGATGCCTCCAGAGAGTTTGAGGCGCAGTTGAACCGAGAGGCACAGGAGCTGGAAAAAGCTGTCCGCCCAGCAGCGGCCCGAACCCAAGCCGAGTCGGTCGCCACAGCCAATCCGCCTGGCAAACCCGCCAATGGGGCAGAACCCGTAGCCGCCACAGCCGACAACTCGCCAACCGCAGACGCCGCCTAGTCGATGGCCCGCTTCAACCCGCTTTGCTTTGGCCTGGAGATCGCGCGCCTGTTCGAGCAAGGGCAGTCCTATTTTGCCCCGGCGAAGGTGGAAACCTGGCTGCGGCAGCACGGCCAAAACCCCTCCGACTACGAGATCTCGTTTCACCAGGAGCTGCCCCCTGCCGGCTCCTCGGCAACCATCTGGATTCGCATCGACCTGAAGCGTTGGGATGGCCAGCCGGTGGATCCCTGGCTGTTGGCAGAGATCAACCGGGTCGATTGACAGCCTTGCTCTGGGGCCGATCCAGGCCCTAGGGTAAAGGGGCGAGCTCTTCGCACCCTCTATGCCCACGGCCACTTTGTTGGTGTCTTGCCCCGATCAGAAAGGGCTGGTAGCCAAGCTCTCCAATTTTATCTACAGCTACGACGGCAACATCCTGCATGCCGACCACCACACGGATCCCGAGGCAGGGCTGTTCCTAAGCCGCATCGAGTGGGACTTAGAGGGCTTCCAACTGGAGCGGGCGGAAATTGTCCCCGCCTTCTCGGGCATTGCCCGTGGGATCCAGGCCAACTGGGAACTGCATTTTTCCGACACGCGCCGTCGCCTTGCCGTGTGGGCCAGCAAGCAGCCCCACTGTCTGTTGGATCTCATCTGGCGGCAGAGGGCTGGGGAACTGCCGGCGGAGATCCCTTTGATCATCAGCAACCACCCCGACTTGGAGCCGCTGGCCCGCTCCTTCGGCATCGACTACCATCACATCCCGATTTCTCCAGAGAGCAAAGCAGAGGCAGAAACCCGCCAGCTTGCCTTGCTGCAGGAGTATCGCATCGACCTGGTGGTGTTGGCCAAGTACATGCAGGTGCTGAGCGGGTGGCTGCTCCGCCAGGCGCCGCCGGTGATCAACATTCACCATTCCACCCTGCCCGCCTTTGCCGGCGCCAACCCCTACCAGCGCGCCCACCAACGGGGCGTCAAGATCATCGGCGCAACTGCCCACTACGCCACCGAAGATCTGGATGAGGGGCCGATCATCGAGCAGGATGTGGTGCGGGTCAGCCACCGCGATACCGTTGCCGACCTGATCCGCAAAGGCCGCGACATGGAACGCCTAGTCCTGGCTCGGGCCGTGCGCTATCACCTGGAAAATCGCGTGCTGGTCTACCACAACAAAACGGTGGTGTTTGCTTGATGAGCAAAAAACTGGGCTTATAAGCGCTCCGCGCCGCTGCCCTCACCCCCGGCCCCTCTCCCAGAGGGAGTACTCCCTCACCCCCGGCCCCTCTCCCAGAGGGAGTACTCCCTCACCCCCGGCCCCTCTCCCAGAGGGAGAGGGGAGTTAGGGATAGGGCTCCGCGCGGCCAGCGCGTTCGTGACAGCGTTACGTGGCAATAACGTTTCATTGCTATTTGATGATGACTAAGTAAGCAGAACTTTGCGGCTTGGCTATAGGGAACTGTCTAGGGGCGCATTGACAACCCCTTTACGAGCCTGTCCATGGGCTGCGTAAGGATCCCCCGACTTAAGTGGTGGGAGTGGCAACGACCCTACGGGTAGAGTCCCGCCGAAGCAGCTAAGCAGTCTGTTGTCCGCCTACAATGGCCCGGCAGCGAATGTAGGGACCGCCTGCATCCACCTTGGCCGGCTGCCCCTTGCCGCAATGGCCAGATCCCAGGTCCCAGAGAAAATCCCGCGAGACGGCATCCACCGATTGCAACACTTCAAAGGCATTGCCCGTGATGGTGACCCCTCGCAGCAGCTCCGCCAGCTTGCCGTTGCGAATGCGGTAGGCCCGCTCCACGCCAAACATAAACTCGCCGGTGGAGTCGGCTTGCCCGTTTCTGGCCCCATCCAGGAAGTAGCCGTCGGGAGTGCTGGCGATGATCTCCTCCAAAGTCTGGGATCCCGGCTCGAGGTAGGTGTTGCGCATGCGGATGAGGGGCTCATCGGCATATTCCCAGGCGCGGGCGTTGCCGGTAGGCTCGACGCCGAAGTGGGCAGCCGTTTCGCGGTTGTGCAGGTAGCTCACCAAAATGCCGTTTTGGATGATGGTGGTGGTTTGGGTGGGAACGCCTTCGTCGTCCACCGGCAGCGTCCCCCCTGCCCCCGGCATAAATTCGGAGCGGCCTGAATCCTTGAGCGTAACCAGTTCGCTGGCCACCCGCTGGCCCAGCTTGCCGGCAGCCACCGAGCCGGCCAAGACAAAATCCGCCTCGACGGTGTGGCCAATGGCCTCGTGCACCAGCAGACCCACGATGGAAGGAGACAAAATGACCGTGGCCCATCCTCCCTCGGCGTAGCCTGCGGAGAGGAGATCGACCGCAGTAGCAGCCGCCTTTTCCGCCATCTGCAAGGGATCCGAGCGGAACAGACAGTCCCACCCCCCCGTTACCCCGATGGACTCGGCGCCGCTGCTCAGTTGGCCATCGGCCTCGGCCACCGCTTGTACCCGCAATTCGGGGCGCACCAGGCGAAAGGCCACATCCGCCCCATCGGTGGTGACAATGGCTTTTTCCTCGTAGATCTCGTTGTAGGTGCAACTGGCGGAGCTAATACGAGCGGAAGACTTCTGGGCTTGGGCTTCCGTTTCCAAAACCAACTGGATCTTCGCCTCTAGAGGCTTGTTGAGCACCTCTCCCACGCCGGGCTCGCAAAACTCCCCTTGGGCCAACCCCACGCTGGGCAAAGCCTGCAACTTGTGTTTGCGGTAGTCGGCGCTGGCGCGGGCAGCCTGCTGCGCCTCGGCAATGGCCTCTCGAATGGCAGCCGGCGAGGGATCCCCGGTGGCGGCAAAGCCCCAGGTGCCGGCCTCTAGCACCCGCACCCCCACGCCGGAACGGCGGCGAACCGCGGTGCGCTCAAGGCGGCCTTTCTCGGCGGTGACACTGCGAAACACCTTGCTGTGGTAGCGCAGTTCCACAAAGCCAGAGCAATCTCGAAGGATGTCGCGCAGAAGGTCTCGCATGGCAACAGGGGGATAGATGCGGTGCTCAATTCAGCATAGCCTCATTGTGGGCTTAATCGGGGTCGAACCTTGGCCTGACGGGAAGGGATCCCAAAGGAGAGGATGGAGAACGACGCACAATGAGAAAAGCCAAGGAGCCGACCGTTGCAGGTGAAAAGATATGGGGTGAGTTTCAGCGACAAGTGGGTGGCTGCAAGCCGGCAGAACCAAAGCTGTCTCTGGCTGGGCTTGGATCCCAATCCAGAGCTGTTACCTGCCCACCTCAGGCCAAAGGGAGAGCCCGATTCCAACCTGGTTGCCTCTGCAACACCGCAAATGATGGCCGCCTTGCTGGACTGGCTGGGCTGGGTGATCGAGCAGACGCAGGATCACGTGTGCGCCTACAAGCCGACGCTGGGGTTTTATTTGGCCCTGGGATCTGGCGGCCTGGAGTTGCTGGAAGCGGTGCTGCGCCGAGTGCCCCCAGGGATCCCGGTCATTCTCGATGCCAAGTACGCCGATTTGAACAGCGCCTCTGTTCTGGCTCGGCAGGCTTTTGAAGTTTGGAATGTGGATGCCCTCACCCTCAATCCTTATGCAGGCCAGGATCTGGTGGCTCCGTTTTTGCTCTATCCTCACAAAGCTGTGTTTCTGCTCTGCCGTACCAGCAATCCGGGGGCCAACGCCATCCAGGACTACCCTGCCGAAGCCATCGCCGGGCAGCAGGAAGGAATAGAGAGCGTGGAACCCCTTCACCTAAATCTGGTGAAACAGTGCCGCCATTGGGGCACACCCGAACAGGTAGCGCTGGAAGTGGGATCCGCGCATCCCTCAGTGATGGGTCGCATCCGCGCCGCTGCTCCCGAACGGCTGATCTTGGCCCGCAGCCTCTGGGGAGAGGGCGTGGACTGGCAGGCTTGTCTGCAGGCGGGGTTGAACGCCCATGGAGAGGGCCTGTTGCTGCCGGTACCCCAGGACTGGTTGGCTCGCCAGGATTTGAAAGAGGCTGTAAGCCAGTTGCGAGAAACCGTGGAAACAGCTCGCTCTCAGAAGGGACAGTCGGGATCTGGGTCGGCTTGCACCTTGTGGGTGCCGGATGTCTGTCTGTTGCAGCCCAATCCTCATACGGATTTGATCCTAGAGCTGTACGACATCGGCTGTATTCTATTTGGAGATTATGTCCAGGCTTCTGGGCAAACTTTGCCCTATTACATTGATCTGCGTACCATTATTTCCAAGCCGCAAATCTTCCATCGCGTTCTCAAGGCTTACGCAGAGATTTTAGAAACCCTTTCCTTCGAGCGGATTGCCGGGATCCCCTATGGATCTCTGCCGACGGCAACCGGATTATCCTTGCGCTTAAATAAGCCGATGATCTATCCCCGCAAAGAGGTAAAAGCCCACGGAACTCGCCGGCAAATCGAGGGATCCTACCAACCGGGGGAAACGGTGGTTGTAGTGGATGACGTTTTGATTACAGGGCGCAGCGCCATGGAAGGAGCCGAGAAACTGCGCTCGGCAGGGCTAAAGGTGGAAGACATTGTGGTGCTGATCGATCACGAGCAGGGGGCGCGAGAGCGTTTGCAAGAGCAGGGGTACCGCGGCCATGCCGTTCTCACCCTCTCGGAAATCAAAACCACCCTTTTCCGCGCCGGCCGCATTGACGAAGCCCAGTTTAATCATCTCTCCCAGCTCTCACCCCCAGCCCCTCTCCCTGAGGGAGAGGGGAGTTAGAGCGGCGCGAAAGCTACAACGACATGGTTCGGTTACGGAAAGCCGGTAGGGCTGCCATGCCGACCCCAAACCTGATGGCCAGACGCAGCTAGAGAACCAAGTTAACCAGCTTTTTCGGCACCACCACCACTTTTTTGGGCGTCGCCCCTTCCAGATACTTTTGCGCCGCCTCAGACTGAAGGGCCAAGCGTTCCTGCTCCTCTGGCGTCACGTCCGCCGGTGCCTCAAATGAGCCGCGCAATTTGCCGTTCACCTGAATCACAATGGTTACCGTGTCGGCCACCAGAGCCGCCGGATCATGGCTGGGCCAAGATTGACGATGGACTGAGTCCGGGCCGCCCAGCGCCTGCCACAACTCCTCGGCAATGTGGGGGGCAAAGGGGGCCAAGAGCAACACCAGGGTGCGCATCCCCTCCGCATAGACCGGCGAATCCGGGATCCCGGCCTCGGCCAGGGCATTGCTCAGCTTCATCAGCTCGGCGATGGCGGTGTTGAGCTGGTATTCCTCCAGATCCTCACTGACTGCCTGGATGGCCGTGTGGACGGCGCGGCGCAGATCTTTTTCGGCCTTGGTCAGGGATCCCGCCTCGACCTGGGCCTGCAGCAGCTCGGCGGCTTTGCCCCGCAAGGACTCCGTCCCGCTACCGCGAACGACAAACTCGTACACCTGCCGCCAGACGCGGTTGAGAAAGCGAAACTGGCCTTCCACATCGGCGTCGTCCCACTCCAGATCTTTCTCGGGGGGCGCCTTGAAGAGGATAAACATGCGGGCTGTGTCCGCTCCGTAGTGGGCCAGCACCTCCTCCGGATCCACGCCGTTGCCTTTGGATTTGGACATGGTGGCGTAGATAACTTGCAGGGGCTCGCCGGTCTCTGGATCTGTGGGGTTGTTGGGATCCTTGACCAGAGCCGCCGGGATCCAGCGATCCTTGCCGGACTTGTTGGGGTTGTAGTAGGTGCGCCCCTGCACCATCCCCTGGGTGAGCAGACGCAAGAACGGCTCGTCAAAATTCAGCAGCCCCTGATCTCGCAGCACCTTGGTGAAAAAGCGGGAATAGAGCAGGTGCAAGATGGCGTGCTCGATACCGCCCACGTACTGATCTACCGGCAGCCAGGCGTTGACCAGGTCTCTGCGGAAGATCTCGCGGTCGTTGCGGGGATCGCTGAAGCGCAGGAAATACCAGGACGAGCAGATGAAGGTGTCCATGGTGTCGGTCTCGCGGCGGGCATCGGCGCCACAGGTGGGGCATTTTACCTTCACCCAGTCCTCCAAGTGGGCCAAGGGAGAGCCACCTCGTCCGCTCAGCTCCACATCCTCCGGCAACAGCACCGGCAGATCCTCCTCCGGCACCGGCACAATCCCGCAGTGGGGGCAATGAATTACGGGGATGGGGCAGCCCCAGTAGCGCTGCCGCGAGATGAGCCAATCCCGCAGGCGGTAGTTCACCTGCCGTTCCCCCAAGCCCTGACTCTCTAACCAGGCGATGGCTCTTTCTACGCTCTGCCCTGGGCCTTTGCCCACCGGGATCCCGTCCAAGGGGCCGGAGTTGATCATCACCCCTTCCCCTGTCCAGGCCGACTGCAGATCTGCAGCCGTCTCCCCTGCCTCGCCGGGCGGCTGCACCACCTGCTTGATGGGCAGGCCAAACTTGCGGGCAAACTCGAAGTCCCGCTGGTCGTGGGCGGGCACGGCCATGATGGCCCCCGTACCGTAGCCCATCAGCACATAGTCGGCAATCCAGATGGGGATCCGCTCTTGGTTGACGGGGTTGATGGCGTAGGATCCCGTCCAGACGCCCGTTTTTTCCCGGTCTTCGGCGCTGCGCTCGATCTCGCTGCGGGCGGCAGCCTCGGCCTGGTAAGCCTTGACGACGGGCTGTTGCTCAGGGGTGGTGAGCTTGTCCACCAAGGGGTGCTCCGGCGACATGACCATGAAGGTGGCCCCCCAGAGGGTATCGGGCCGCGTGGTGAACACCGGCAGCTCCTCCCCTGTCTCCGCTTTGAAGACAACCCTAGCCCCCACCGACCGGCCGATCCAGTTCTCCTGCATAATGCGCACCCGCTCCGGCCAGCCGGAGAGCTGTTCTAGGTCGGCCAGCAGTTGGTCAGCATAGGCGGTGATTTTGAAAAACCACTGCTTGAGCAGGCGCTTTTCCACCAGAGCGCCGGATCGCCAGGAGCGCCCCTCCGCATCCACCTGCTCGTTGGCCAGCACCGTCTGATCCACGGGATCCCAGTTCACCGCCGCCTCTTTTTGGTAGGCCAGGCCCGCCTTCAAAAATTGCAGGAAGATCCACTGCGTCCATTTGTAGTAGTCTGGCGAACAACTGGCTATCTCCCGCTCCCAGTCGTAGGAAAGCCCCAGCCGTTGCAGTTGATCCCGCATCTGGGCGATGTTCTGGTAGGTCCACTTGGCCGGCGGGATCCCCCGGTCGATGGCGGCATTCTCCGCCGGCAGACCAAAGGCATCCCAGCCCATCGGGTGCAGCACCGCGTACCCTTGCATGCGCTTGTGGCGGGCAATCACATCGGTGATGGTGTAGTTGCGGACATGCCCCATGTGCAGGTTGCCGCTGGGGTAGGGGAACATCGACAAAGCATAAAACTTGCGGATCCCGTCCTTCAACTCTGGGGTGCGATCCAGCCCCATTTCACGCCAGTGGGCCTGCCACTTGCTCTCGATGGCCCGGGGATTGTAGCGCGCGTCCACGGTTTGATGCTCCTGGGGAAAAAGCGCTCACCCTTTACATGCTACGCAAGTTTTAAAATCAGTAGGTTTCTTCGTGCCACCTATCTGCTTTCTTCAGCTCCTTCTGGAACTTGCTCCAATCCTGACCGGCTTGTTCGGCCAAGGGCCCCATGACGTTGTTGATCCCGTCTTCCATCCCCTTGAGGCCGCAGATGTAGGTGTAGGTGTTGGGCTTTTGCAGCATCTCCCACAGCTCAGCGCCGTACTCCGCCATGCGGTTTTGCACGTACATCTTTTTGCCGTCGGGGGTTTGCTGTTCGCGGCTGATGGCGTAATCGACGCGGAAGCGATCCCCGTACTGGGCTTTCCAGGCCTCTAGATCCCCGTGGTAGAGCAAGGTGGAAGTGGTAGGTACCCCAAAAAACAGCCAGATCCTGCCCTGATAGTTGGGATCCTCCTCAAACAGATGCTTGATGAAGGCGCGAAAAGGGGCGATGCCGGTGCCGGTGGCGATCAAAATCAGGTTGGCGTTCTCATCTTCGGGCAGTAGGAAGGTTTTCCCCGAGGGCCCGGTGATCATCACCTCGTCGCCGGGTTTGAGATCGGTGAGGAAGCCGGAGCAGACCCCCACCCCCGGCTGGCCCGTCTCTTTATCCACGTATTCGGCCCGCTTCACGCTCAACGAAACGGTGCGCCCCTCGCCATCATCGCCGTAGCGGGTGGACGCAATGGAGTAGAGGCGGGGCTTGTGGGGCTTGCCTTTGGCATCTTCGCCAGGGGGGATAATGCCAACGCTTTGCCCTTCTAGGTAGCGGTAGTTGGGATCCGGCAAGCTGAGCACGATGTGCTTGGTCAGCCCGGGCGCCCCCTCGCCGACAATGGAGTAGGTCTCCACACATTGTCCGATCAGAGGCGCGTTGGGACGATACAGATTGACGACAACCTCTCGCTTTTCTGCGCTGGCAACCATAACTGCGATCTGCTCCTGGCACTGGAGAGAAAATGGATAGCAAACACCATAGCAGCCCGGCTGGCCAAATGGAACTTGCCAGCAGAGAAGCCGGCAGCCCTTTCGAGCTGATGCCGAGAGCGACACCCCCAAAAAACTGCTCCCAGCCGAGCTCAGCGGCCAAGAATATGCATTTTTTGTTAAATTGTTCCTTAAGGTGCTGATATCTCTGGCCTGCAAGCGGGTTGTGAGGTAGTGGCTCTGTTGTGGTATCATGCAGAGCCGTAACAGTTGGTAACTTTCCTAGCAGCTTTTTCTCAGTTTTGCCCTGCCCGTCCCCAAGGAGTTCCCATGGCAAGCAGTCCTGATCGTATTGTGATGATTGGTGTCGCCGGAGATTCTGGCTGTGGCAAATCCACGTTTTTACGTCGGCTGGGGGATCTGTTTGGCCGGGATCTGATCACCACCATTTGTCTGGACGACTATCACTCCTTGGATCGCTACCAGCGCAAAGAGAAGGGCATCACGGCACTGGATCCCCGCGCCAACAACTTCGACCTGATGTACGAGCAGGCCAAGGCGCTCAAGAATGGCCAAAGCGTGATGAAGCCGATTTACAACCACGAGACCGGCCTCATCGACCCGCCGGAGCGGGTGGATCCCAACCGCATCATCGTCCTGGAAGGGCTGCATCCCATGTACGACGAGCGGGTGCGCGAGCTGCTGGACTTCAAGGTGTACTTGGATTTGGCGCCGGAGATCAAGATTGCCTGGAAGGTGAAGCGGGACATGGCCGAGCGGGGCCACACTTACGAAGATGTGTTGCGCTCGATCGAGGCTCGCCGTCCCGATTTTGAGGCTTATGTCGATGTGCAGAAGCAGTATGCCGATGCCGTCATCGAGGTTCTGCCCACCCAGTTGCTGCCAGAGCTGGATCCGGAGCACAAGGTGTTGCGGGTACGGCTGATTCAGCGGGAAGGGGTCAAGTACTTCGACCCCGTTTACCTCTTCGACGAAGGCTCCACCATCGATTGGATCCCTTGCGGCAAAAAGCTGACCTGTTCCTATCCGGGCATCCGCCTCCACTACGGCCCTTCCACCTACTTCGATCACCCGGTTTCGATTTTGGAGATCGACGGCACCTTTGAAAAACTGGAGGAAGTCGTCTACATCGAGAACCACTTGAGCAACCTGTCCACCCGCTACTACGGCGAGCTGACGGAACTGTTGCGCAAGCACCCAGAATACCCGGGATCCCGCAATGGCTCTGGCCTGATTCAGGTTATCGTGGGCCTAAAGCTGCGCGCCCTTTACGAGCAAATCCAGGCCGAAGCCAAAGAGTTGGCGGTGGCTTCCTAACCTTTGCCCGCCCAAGCGGCTCAAGAGGGATTGCCGGTAGAGTGTTGCTGCAGGTAGGCTGACCCGGTGGGAGTCAGCGTCAAGGTTTGGGTCTATGCAGGGATTCCAGTTGGAGATCTTTCCAGAGGGATCCGTCCTCATTCAGCGGGCCATCGAGGTTTGGCAAAGCCGGGCAGCGGCTGCCATCCGGGAGCGGGGACGTTTTACCGTGGTCCTGGCGGGGGGAAGCACCCCCAAGCAGTTGTATGCTGCTCTCGCCCAAACCCAAGGGATCCCTTGGCAACAAACCTGGCTGTTCTGGGGAGATGAGCGCTACGTCCCCCCGGAGCATCCCGAGAGCAACTACCGCATGGTGCAAGAAACCCTGCTGAAGTGGATCGGGATCCCGGCCGATCAGGTGTTTCCCATGCCCACCCAAGCGGGGGATCCGCTTCGCGATGCTGCCGACTATGAGGCGACCCTGCGGCGGCTTTTCGGCGCGGAGTGCCCTTCTCTCGACCTGATCTGGCTGGGGGTAGGGGAGGACGGCCACACAGCCTCTTTATTTCCCGACACCGCCGCCCTGCAGGTGCAACACCGCTGGGTAACAGTGGGGCAGAAAGGGCCGGAGCCGCGTCTAACCTTGACCTACCCTGTCCTCAATCGGGCAGCCCAGGTGGTGTTCTTGGTAACCGGAGCGAACAAAGCTGCCATTGTGAAAGAGGCGCTGACCACCGAGGCCCACCTACCCTGCCAGCGCGTCAACCCCAACGGACGGCTGCTCTGGTTGCTGGATGCGGCGGCGGCAGCTCAACTGCCCCTGCCAGCCGTCGCGCTGCTCAGGTGACGTACCCCCGCCCTCATGCTGATGCATAGAGGGCAAGCTGCTCGTTTCAACAGGGAGCGATTGTGGGAACCCCACCGCGTCCAGATTCCGGCAACGCCGTTTTGTGCAACCACCTCGGTTCCAGCACAGAAACTCCCGGCCCTTGCTGCCGCGGCCGTCCTGCCGACAGAGGGCGGGTTGGCTAAACGCGATTAAGCCACTCCTCAAGCGCTTCCCTCACCCCCAGCCCCTCACCCCCGGCCCCTCTCCCAGAGGGAGAGGGGAGTTGAAAACCGGCGGGGCAGGGATCCCTCAGGGGGTGCCGGGCAAATTCTTCAGTACTGGGATGACCAGCTCTTGGACGGGCAGGGCCACAGGCTGAGCGGAGTCGCTGCTCAGAGAACTGGATGGCACCGAAGGGGAAGAGCTTGGGATCTCGCCAATGGGCCGCAGTTGCCAGCGGATGATCTGATCGCCGCGGTAAAAAGTAACCAGCAACTGATCCCCCTGCGACTGGATTTGCCAAGTGCCATCGCCGCTATTGACCGAAATATGGCCGCCGGAAAACGGTGCATCCAAAACCGGCCCCGATTGGGTCCAGATACGTCCTCCACCCGTTTCCAAGACCAATTGCACCGTTGCCCCCTGCCCCTGGCCACTCAAAATTTGGCCGGTTCCGCTCCAAACCCGGGTTTCTGTCTGGGCCACAGCGGGCTGCCCAAGCTGCAAAACCACGAGCAACAGCCCTGCCCAGCTCCGGTGGCTTCGCCGTCCCCCTCTCCCATCAGAGAGGAAGAAAGAAGAGCGAGAGAAAAAAGCCATTGCACCCACGTTGATACCACACGTCGCGATAAGTCTAAAACAGACAAAAAATGAAGCAGTCCTTTACACAGTCTTTTTCGCAGTCTGCCGGCAGCACTCAGGATCCCTCCTTTGGCTCTGAGCTGAGCCTGCTGCCAGCATCCTCTCTCGGCTTGATCCCAATCTAGCAACCCCCATCCCCCCAGACAGGATGTAACCTGAGGCTCTGGCTGCGGGGATCCCCAGCAACTGTTTCGCCAATGCGCAGAGGTGGGTCTGCAGGTATTTTCTAGGCGATCCTTCCCACTATTTATTACTACTGAAGCTTGAGAGACTATTTGAGAGCAAGGAAACGCTCCAGAGCTGCCACCATCGCCGGTGGCCAACGGCGGACAGATCTCACCCATTCCAGGTCGGCGTAGCGGGGATCCAGCCCTTGCACGGCTACCCAGTGACTTTCGGCTTCTCCCTGGCGACCCTGCACCCAGAGAATGGCACTGAGAGCGGCCCGCATATCTGGAAACCTCGGGTACTTGCGCACCAAAGCCCGCATCAAGCGCAGCGCAGCCTCTGTTTCGCCCATCTGGTAGAGGCTGAGGGCATAGTTGGCCTGGGCAAAAGCGTAATCGGGAGCCAGCTCCGTGGCGCGGCGGTAGTCGGCCAAAGCCTGCTGCCAGTTGCCCAGCCCCGCTTCAGCATTGCCGCGGTTGTTGTAGGCCGCCGCATCGTTGGGATCCAACTGCAACACCCGTTCGTAATCCGCAATCGCCTCCTGCCACCGCCCCAATCCCTCCAAAGCAGCCCCTCGATTCAGATAGGGATCCGGCGCCTCAGGAGCCAAACGAATGGCCTCAGCGTAGTCCTCCAGAGCTGCCTGGAATTGGTGCTGGCCAACACGAGCATTGCCCCGATTGCTCCACAAGGCCGGATTGTGCGGCTGGATCTGCAACAGTTGAGTCCACAAGGCTTCCGCCTGGGCAAGATCCCCCCGCCCGGTAGCAGCAAAAGCCTCCTCAAACAGCCGATCGATCTCGGGATCTATCTTGGCGTTTGCCGCCGTAACTGGGTGCCAGATAGGGATCCCTAGCCAAAGCAGCAACCCCAGCAAGAGGGCAGAGAGTAGGTTGGGTACAGGAACGAACTTCATGGCTTCAACAGTTCCCTTGGGTGGGGCGTCCCCGTCCCAAGCCGTCACCGCAAGGGGTCTGACATCAACGCGCCCTGGAGGACTCGAACCCCCGACATCCGGTTTTGGAGACCGACGTTCTACCAACTGAACTAAGGACGCATTGGCAGGGACACACCCGCTTACTCAGTGTAGCAGGTACAACCCAAACCTCAGAGGGGCTGTTCCCGATTATCCATATTCTCTGTCTTGGCCTTGATGCGAGTGGCTTTGCCCACCCGATCCCGCAAGTAGAACAGCTTGGCCCGGCGCACTTTACCCCGCCGCAGCACCTGGATCGACTCAATGCGCGGGGAATGAATGAGAAAAACTCGCTCCACGCCGATCCCCTGGAAAACCTTGCGTACCGTAATGGTGCGGTTGATGCCGGAGTGGCGCATGGCAATGACCGTGCCCTCAAAAGCCTGCACCCGCTCCTTGCCCCCCTCTTGAATGCGAACTCCCACCCGTACCTGATCGCCAACCCGGATCTCAGGCAGATCCCTTTTCAGGTGCGCCGCCTCGATGGAGCGGATGATCTCTTCAGCGTTGATGCGAACGTTCATGGCCTTCCCGCGCTACCGGCAGTTAACTATGGTAGCAATCGTTCCTGTTTTCTGTACAGAGCTGGCCGAGGGATGCGGGAAACCGTGTTTACGCCCCCCGCCTTTTTCCAATAGTCTAGACAAAGACAAAGCTTTTTTAAGAATGGGAGATTTTCTGTGATCCTGCACACGGACAAGACTGAGACGGGATCCCTGTCTTCTCCCAAGCCTGTAGATCAGCCCCTGCCACAGAGCAGCCGCAAGCGATTTCCCTTTGGCTGGATGCTTTTGGGCCTGCTGTTGGCTGGCTTAGGGGGCAGTGGTCTCCTGATCCAGCGTCAGCTTCAGCAGCAGCGGGCAGAACGGCTGGAACGATTAACGGTACCGGTTCAGGTGGTGGATCTCACCCAACGTCTGCGGGTAAGCGGCCAGGTGCAGCCGATCCGACAGGTGAATGTTAGCCCCCGCGAGTCGGGTCGCCTGGCAGAACTGTTGGTGGATCAGGGGGATGAAGTGGTGGCAGGGCAGTTGTTGGCCCGGATGGACTACGGGGATCTGGCCAGCGGCATTCGGCAAGCGCAGGCCCGCATCCAAGAGCTGCAAGCCCGTCTAGCGGAGCAACAGGCCGGCGAGCGCCCCCCAGTGATCGCGGCGGCCCAGGCTAGGGTGGATGCAGCCCGGTCGCAGGTGGGTCTGGCCCAAAAAGAGCTGGAGCGCATTCAGGCCCTGGCACAGGCGGGGGCAGTAGCCCGCAGCGAGCTGGATCAACGTCTGGCCCGCCTGGAACAGGCGCAGGCGGATTTGCGGGCGGCCCAACAGGAGCTGCAGCGATTGCAACTGGGGAGCCGCCCGGAAACCCTGCAGCAAATTCAAGCTCAGATTGCTCAGGCGCAAGCCGAGCTGGCCCAACGGCAATCCCGGCTGGCCGAGGCCGAAGTCCGTGCCCCCTTTTCCGGTGTGGTGGTGCAGCGCTTTGCCGAAGTGGGATCCTTTGTAGCCCCGACAACCGCCGCTTCCGATGCCACTGCCGCTTCTTCCAGCTCGATTTTGGCGCTGGCCCAGGGAATTGAGGTGCGAGCAGAAGTGCCGGAAGCCCAAATTGCCCAAGTGCGGCTGGGCCAGCCGGTGGAGATCCGGTCTCTGGCCTATCCCGACCGCGTGGTACAGGGTCGGGTGAAGCGAATTGCCCCCGCTACGGTGGTGGTGCGGGAGGTAACGGTCTTTCGGGTCTTCGTCGAGCCGGAGCCCGGAGCCGACTTTTTGCGCACCGGCATGAATGTTTCGGTGGATTTCATCGGGGATCCCCAGCCGCAGGCTTTGACGGTGCCCTCGGTGGCCATCCTGCGCGAGGAAGGCCAGGAAGGCGTGATCCTACTGGATCCGCGAACCCGGCGACCTGTCTATCGCCGCGTGGAAACGGGCATCACCCAGGGTGGCGTTACCCAGATCCGCTCCGGTCTGCAGGCAGGGGATCGAGTCTTTACGGCCCTGCCGCCAGGAGTGAGCATAGGAACCCTGATCAAGGAAGTGGAGCAACAGCCATGAGCCTGGCAACTGCGGCCAAAATGGCCTGGCAAATGGTGCGACGGCATCGCTTGCGCACCGGGCTGAGCATGCTGGGGATCCTCATCGGCAACGCCGCCGTGGTGGCCATTGCCGGGTTTGGCCATGCTGCCCAGGAGCTGGCAGTGGATCAGTTTCGCTCTTTGGGCACCAATTTGCTCATTGTCTTTTCTTCCAGCTTGGGCCTGGCGGATGCGAGCAACACCCGCCCCATTACCCTCGAAGATCTGCGGGCGATTGTTGCGGAAGTGCCTGCCGTATCGGCAGCCGTCCCCAGCCTTGGAACCAACGTGCGGGCCGTGCGGGGCGGGGTGGATCGCCGCTATGAAGCCACCGGCACCTGGCCGGAGTATTTGTCGGTGCTCAATTTGGAGATCGAGCAGGGCCGCTTCCTCTTGCCGGCGGATATCGAGGAACAGCGACCGGTGGTGGTGCTGGGGAGCGAGGCCGCTGGCCAGTTGTTCGGCCTGGATCCTGCTGCTGCCATCGGGGAGACCGTCCTGTTGAACAACTTGCCCTTCGAGGTCATCGGCACCTTGCGCTCCAAGCCGACGGTGTTTGGCAACAGCGATGCCGGGCTGTTTTTGCCGGTGGATGTGGTGGCCAACCGCTTTGTCGGGCGGCGATCCCCTTATGGCCTGGAGCTGACAGCCATTTTTGTCTCCGCCCGCTCCGAAGCCGATCTGCCGGCTGCCGAGTTCCAGATCCGCAACCTGCTGCGGCAGCGGCACCAACTGGTGGGAGAAGACGACTTCATCATCCGCAACCAGAAGGTGCTCCTGGATGGCTCGGCCAGGATTTTGACGTTGCTGCGGGTGCTGCTGACGGGTACGGCGGCTCTCTCCCTGCTGGTGGGCGGGGTGGGGATCATGAATGTGATGCTGATCTCGGTGGCAGAACGCACCCCGGAGATCGGGCTGCGCAAGGCGATCGGAGCCGATAGCCGGCAGATCTTACAACAGTTTGCCGCCGAGGCGATCTTCATTGCCGTGACCGGGGGGGTGCTCGGGATCCTCTTCAGCAGCGGGGTTTTGGTGATTGTGCAGGTATTCACCCCCTTGGCCACCCGGATCGATCTGGTGGCGGTGGCGGTTTCCTTCACGCTTTCGACGGGGATTGGGCTGGTCTTCGGCATTTTCCCGGCCCGCAAAGCGGCGCAACTGGATCCCATCGAGGCCCTACGGGCTTAGAGCTCGTAGCCAAACAGGCGGGGATCCGCCGGCTGTAAGTCCAGATCCGCCAGGCCGTATTCGGCCCAACGGCGATCCACCAGGCGGGCCACTTGCGGATCCGGGGCAAGGGGAGCCCGCCAGGGAGCATCGGTTTCCGGGGGGATCTTGGTGGTGGCATCGATCCCCATCTTGCCCCCCAGACCCCGTTTTTCGGTGGCAAAGTCCAGGGCGTCGAAGGGATTGTCCGGCAAAATAAACACATCCCGCTGCGGGTCTACTCGGGAACACAGGCACCAGAGCACCTGCCGTGGATCCCGCACGTTGATATCTTTGTCCACCACAATAACGAACTTGGTGTAGCTGAACTGGGGCAGGGCGCTCCAAAAAGCCAGGGCCGCCCGCCGCGCTTGGCCGGGATAGGCTTTGTCGATGGACAAGATGGCCGCCTTGTAGCCCAGGGCCTCCATGGGCAAAAAGAAATCCACGATCTCCGGCACCTGCTGCCTGAGGATGGGGGTATAGATGCGGTTGAGGGCCAGCGCCATCAGGTCGTTTTCTTTGGGGGGCTTGCCGCTGAAGGTGGTGAGGTAGAGGGGATCGCGGCGGTGGCTGAGGCAGTGGAAGCGGATGAGAGGAGCCTGCTCGTTGCGGGGGCCGTAGTAGCCGATGTGATCCCCGGCGGGGCCGTCGGGGGCCACCTCCCCAGGGGTGATGGTGCCCTCCAAGACGATCTCGGCCTGGGCCGGCACCTCCAGATCCACCGTCTTACAGCGGGCCAGGTGTAACCCTTCGCCGCTGTAGAGGCCGGCAAACAGCCACTCCGAGAGATCCACCGGCAGGGGCGTGGCCGCTGCCAGGATCACGGCGGGATCCACCCCGATGGCCACTGCCACTTCCAACTTCCGCCCCAGGGCCGCCGCCTTGCGCAGATGCCGGGTGGCCCCCCGCACCGACAGCCATTGCACCGTCATGGTGTTGCGGCTTTGCAGTTGCAGGCGGTACACCCCCACATTGGGGATCCCATTTTCCGGGTCTTTGGTAACCATCAGGCCCAACGTCAGCACCCGCCCGGCATCGCCGGGATAGACCCGCAGCAGGGGCAATTGGGTGAGATCCACCTCCTCTCCCCGCAGCACCACCTGCTGACAGGGGGGGAGCAGATCCCGGCCGGGCCTAGCCTTGAAGACGCTGAACAGCGCCTGCCCCAGCTCCACCGCCTGGGCAAAACTTTTTGGCGGGCGCGGCTGGTAGAGCAAGGCCAATTTTTTCCCCAGCTCCTCCAGCTCCCGCGGCTCCTCCATCCCCAAGGCCCAGCAGATGCGCTCCAGCGTGCCCAAAACGTTGATCAGCAGCGGCATCGCGGATCCCTTCACCCGTTCAAACAGCAGCGCCGGCCCCCCACAAGCCAAAAGGCGATCGGCGATCTCGGCAATTTCTAAGTCGGGATCCACTTCGGCTGAAACGCGGCGAAGCTGGCCACGGGACTCCAGCAGGGCAACGAAACGGCGCAGATCTCTGGGCATGAAGGGAGTACTCGCAGGGTGAGGGTCTCGCTAACTTAACTTATTTGATTTATTTGTCGCGGCTGAGGGCTAGGCCGCTCATGAAAGGCTTTTGCAGGGCAATAAACACCACCAGCGGCGGAATGCTGGCGATGATCGCCCCCAGCATCATGGGGCCATAGGAGGCGGAGCTATCCAAGTTCAGCAAGGATTGCAGCCCCACCTGCACCACCTGCCGCTCCCGGCCTTGCACGATCAAGCGGGGCCACAGGTACATATTCCAAGCGTAGACGAAGTGAATCACCGCCTGGGCCCCGATGGCATTCCAGCTCAGGGGGATCAGCACTTGGGTGAGAAACTGCAAGGGGTTTGCCCCGTCCAGTTGGGCCGCCTCCGCCAACTCGCGGGGGATGTTGGAAAAATGTTGGCGAAACAAAAACGTGGCCGTGGCGCTGGCCAGAAAAGGCACGATCAAGGCGTAGTAGGTGGATCCCCAGCCCAAGTTGGTGACCAGCCGCAGCAGGGCGATGATCAAGATTTCTGTGGGCATCATCAAGGTCATGAGCACAAAGCCGAAGGCCAGCCCTTTGCCCGGAAAGCGAAAGTAGACGAAGGCCAGCCCCGCCAGCAGGGACAAAACCGTCTTGCCCACCGTGATGGCCGCGGCCATGATGGCGCTGTTGACCATGTAGTGGCCCAAGTGGCGCGCCACCATCACCTGCTGCCAGTTGAAGGCCAACGAAGAGCCAAAGGTCAATTGGTAGCGGAACACCTCGGCGTTGTTTTGGGTGCTCACGATCAGGGCATACAACACCGGAAACCCCAACGCCAAACAGGCCAGCACCAGGCCCAAATGCACGTACCAACGCTCCGGGATCCAGCGCCCCCAGGGCAGGGGAGAGGGCTTCTGGGATAAGGGTATGGGCTGGGCTAAGGGCGATTGCGGATCCTGCAACAGTTGAGCCATGGCACCTCCAAACGGCGAACACCGACGAGCAGACGGGCTTTGGGGTTTCTCTTCTGCTGGTTCTGTTGTGAGGATAATCCGCCAGAGTTAAGGGCAACCTAAGGAAGGCAGGTCTGGCTCCATTTTCGGGTGCTTTTACCGGCAAGAGGAAACGGGTAGAGTAGAACAGCAGTGTCTGAATAATTAAGGAGAGGATCCCATGACCCGAGGCTTTGGTCCCTTCGGCAAAATCCAAGAAGCGCTCAAGAAGGCCCAAGAGGTGCGGGATGGCGCTCAAAGGCTGCAAAAAGAGCTGGAAGAGATGGAGATCGTCGGCGAAGCCGGCAATGGGCTGGTGAAAGTGACGGTGAACGGCAACCAAGAACCCCTCAAGGTGTCTTTGGATCCCGAGGTTCTCAAAGAATCCGCGGATGTGGTAGAGGACTTGCTCTTGACGGCGATGGTGAACGCCTACACCCAGTCTGCCGAGACGATGCGCAAACGCATGGAGGAGCTGACCGGAAACATCAATCTGCCGGGGCTGGGGTTGGGCTGAGCCGCTCTTTTCTATGTACACTCGCCCTTTGGCTCGCCTGATCGAGGAGCTGCAGCGGCTGCCCGGCATTGGCTCCAAAACGGCTCAGCGCCTGGCCCTGCATCTGATCAACCGGCCTGCCGGCGAGATCGAGGCCCTGGCCCAGGCCCTGTTGGAGGCCAAGCAAACCGTCAAGCATTGCTCCATCTGCTTCAACTGGTCGGCGGAAGATCCCTGTGAGATCTGCCGTTCGCCGCAGCGAGACCGCTCGCTGTGGTGCGTGGTGGCCGATGTCAAGGATCTCATCGCCATGGAACGCACCCGCGAGTTCAAGGGGCTTTACCACGTTTTGGGGGGCCTGATCTCCCCCATGAACGGGATCGGGGCGGATCAACTGCACATCCGCGAGCTGGTGGCCCGGGTGGCGCAGGAAAAGCCGCAGGAGCTGATCTTCGCCATCAGCCCCAGCGTGGAGGGAGAGGTGACCATGCATGTGGTCAAGGATTACCTGAAGCCGATTGCCCCCACCTTGCGCATGACCCGCCTGGCCTTCGGCCTACCCATGGGATCCGAGCTGGAGTATGCCGACGAGGTCACCCTGGCCCGTGCCCTAGAAGCCCGGCAGGAATTGTAAACCGCGCCACCAGGGGTTGAGAAAACAACCTAAGCAGTGGAGCCAGCAAAACGGCAGTCGGGTTCAGAAGTTGTCATTGGTTGTCATTCCACCCCAACTCTCGGGCGCCCGGCCTGTCAGCAGCCGGCTGAGTCTTGGCGGCCCTGAGGGATGGGGGATCCCTTTTGCGCCCAGCCCAGATCCGATAGGCTGGATTCACCTTCGTGGTACTGGGCGATGGCTTGGCAAACTCCAACACTGCTGCTGGTGGACGGGCACTCTCTGGCCTACCGCTCCTTCTACGCCTTTGCTTACAGCCGTGAGGGGGGGTTGCGCACTTCCACCGGGATCCCCACCAGCGTCAGCTTTGGCTTTTTGAGATCGCTGCTGGACGTCCTAGAGAAATACCCGCCCACCCACGTAGCCGTTGCCTTCGATACCCGGCAGCCCACTTTTCGCCACGAGGCCGACGAAACCTACAAATCAGGCCGACCGGAAACCCCGCCGGAGTTTATCGAAGACGTGGAGAACCTCAAGCAGGTGTTGACGGCGCTGCGCATCCCCATTTTGGTGGTGCCTGGCTTTGAGGCCGATGACATTTTGGGTACCCTCAGCAGGATGGCCCCCCCAGATTACCGGGTGCAGATTTTAAGCGGGGATCAAGATCTGTTTCAGTTGATCGACGCCGATGGGAGAGTCCGGGTTTTGCACCTCAACAGCAAAGATCGCATCAGCGAATTCGGCCCCGAACAGGTTAAAGAAAAATTGGGCATTTGGCCTTGGCAAGTGGTGGACTACAAGGCCCTCTGCGGCGACACTTCCGATAACATTCCCGGAGTCAAAGGGATCGGACCTAAGCGAGCGGCGGAGCTGTTGGAACGCTACGGCAGTTTGGAGGAGATTTTTAATCACCTTGATGAGATCAAAGGAAAAGTTCAACAATACCTCAAAGAAGGGATCCCGGCAGCCCGACACTCACAATTTATGGCCCGGATCAACTGCGCTGTCCCCCTCTCCCCCGACTGGGAAAGCATGAAATTAACCGGGTTTAACCAAGAAGAACTGCTGCCGCTGCTGGAAAGATTGGAGTTTCACAGTCTCATCGCCCAAGTACGCAATATTCAAGCCATTTTGGGCGGGATCCCGGCCACCCCCAGTTCCACCGCCGATTCCCCAGATGCTCAAGAGAAGGACGAAGCCCTTTGGTTTGATTTTGCCCTGGATCCCGCCCCTTCTCTGCCGACAGTGCGCATCGTCGATACGCCGGAGCAATTGGAGCGTTTGCGACAAGACCTGCTGGCCTGTCCAGGGATCATAGCTTGGGACACCGAAACCACTAGTTTGGAGCCCCGAGATGCCCAATTGGTGGGGATCGGCTGTTGTTGGTCAGAGCAGGACATTGCCTACCTGCCCATCGGCCACCGCCAGGGAGCCAACCTGGATTGGGAGCTGGTGAAACGAAACCTGCAGCCCCTTTGGGAAGATCCCAACCGACCCAAAAGCCTACAAAACTGCAAGTATGACCTGAGCATTTTCCGCGCCCACGGCATCCACCTGCAAGGGATCCAATTTGATCCCATGTTGGCCAGCTATGTCTTGGATCCAGAAGCCGGCCACAACTTGGCCGATTTGGCAGCCACCCACTTGAATTTGCCGACCACCAGCTACGAAAAGTTGCTGGGCAAAGCACAATCCATCGCCGATATTCCAATTCCTCAAGTTGCAGAATACTGCGGAACCGATGCCTACTGCGCCTATCGCTTGGTGCCCATCCTCACCGAAAAACTCCAACAGACCGATCCGCGCCTGTGGGATCTTTTCATTCAGGTGGAGCTGCCCTTGGCCCAAGTTTTGGAAGAAATGGAGTGGGTCGGCATTCGCATTGATACCGAATTTTTGAGGCAATTCTCCCAAGAGCTGGAACAAGAATTGCAAAGTTTGGAACAACAAGCCTATGCCCAAGCCGGCGAGACCTTCAACCTCAATTCTCCCAAACAACTGGGATCCCTGCTCTTTGAGAAGCTAAAACTGGATATTCGCAAAACCCGCAAAACGGCCACCGGATATTCCACCGACGCCTCTGTTTTAGAAAAGCTAGAGGGGGATCATCCCCTCATCGAGACCATTCTGCGCTACCGCACTTTGGCCAAGCTGAAATCGACCTATGTGGATGCTCTGCCTGCCCTGGTGAGAAGCGACACCGGCAGAGTCCACACCGACTTCAACCAAACCGTCACCGCCACCGGCAGGCTCAGCTCCTCAAACCCCAACCTACAGAATATCCCCATTCGCACCGAGTTCAGCCGCCGCATTCGCCAGGCTTTTATTCCCCAAGAGGGGTGGCTATTGGCCTCGGCTGACTACTCCCAAATTGAGCTGCGCATTTTGGCTCACCTCAGCCAGGAGCCCACGTTGGTGGAGGGCTTTCGCTCAGGAGAAGATGTGCATACTCTTACAGCTCGTTTGCTCTTTGAAAAACAAGACATCACCAGCGAAGAACGCCGCCTAGCCAAGACGATCAACTATGGGGTGATCTACGGCATGGGAGCGCAGCGCTTTGCCCGCACCGCGGGGGTTTCTTTATCCGAGGCCAAGCAATTTTTGCAGCGATTTAACGAGCGCTACGCCGGCATTTTCGCCTATTTGCGCTCCACCGAAGCCTTTGTGGAAGAACACGGCTACGTAGAAACGATCTTGGGCCGCCGTCGCTATTTCCCCAACCTGTCCCGCCTGACAGGCCATCGCAAACTGGCCGAGTTGCGGGCGGCTGTAAATGCCCCCATCCAGGGATCCGCCTCAGACATCATCAAAGTGGCGATGGTACGCCTGCAGCAAAAGCTGCAGAACTTTCGCTCCCGCTTGCTCCTGCAAGTCCATGACGAGCTGGTGTTTGAGGTGGATCCCTCGGAATGGCAGGCCCTACAACCCCTGATCCAAACAGAAATGGAAGGAGCGGTGCCCCTTTCCATACCCCTGGTGGTGGATATCCAAATCGGCCACAACTGGAAGGAAGCCAACTAGACCGTGGGACAGACCAGGGATCCCAGCCCTGTGGAAATGTTAAACTTTGTAAAAGTGTTTGTTGTTTTCCTATGGCCGTCGAGATTTACACCTGGCGTTTTTGTCCTTTCTGCATCCGGGCCAAGCAACTGCTGGAGCGCAAAGGCGTGCAATACATCGAATACGCGATTGATGGAGACGAGGTGGCGCGGGCGGAAATGGCCAAGCGGGCCAATGGTCGCCGTTCGGTGCCGCAAATTTTCATCAACAACCAGCACATTGGCGGCTGCGACGATCTTTACGCGCTCGAGGCCCGCGGTCAGTTGGATCCGCTCCTGCAACAGGCCAGCTAAGCCTCACCGTCTGGGGGTCACTCTGCCGCTTGTTTAAGCTGAGCGCGGGCCTGCTTCAACATGGCAATTAGGGTGTGATGGGCGTCCTCGGAGTCCCGCAGGGGGTGGTCGAAGCCAATCCGCAGCGTTTGTGCCATCCCATCCACCTGCACCTGCAAGTCCATCCCTTCTGGATCGATGGCCTGCATACGGGCTTGGGTGACGCCTTCCAGGCGGCCAAAGACCCTGGCGTAGAGCGCCACTGCATCGGCGTGATCTTCGTTCATATGCTTGCAGATGCGCTCGCTGACTTCTGGGGTGAGGGGATCGGCCATGGCAGTCGTTTTTTGCTCTTAGCTCTCAGTTTAGAGTAAATTACCCGGCGCACCCAAGATAAGCAAAAAATCAGGGATCCAGCAGCTCAGGCTCGTCCTTGGGCTTGCAGCTCCAACAACTCGTCTGCCATCTCCAAAAAAGCCTCCCGATCCAGGTAAGAGACATCTCCCACCCATTCCCCCAGCTTGACCACGTAGACCTCGCTCAAGGTGGGGCGGCGCTGCAAATCCCGCGAGTAGGCTTTCACCAACGCCAGCACCGATTGCTTTTTAACAATTCGCCGGTAGCGGGGATCGTCCTTGGCGCGGACACGATAGACGACTCCGGTCTCATCGCCGATCTCCATCTCAAACTGGCGCTCTCGCACCTCTTCGATATAGAGCTCACCCTCTTCGTCCAGCTTTTCCCGTTCTTCCACCACCACCTCGAAGCGGCGGGTGCGCAACACCTGCCCAAAAAACAATCCCCCATAGGGAATCTCGCGAAAGGCTATCTGGCGCCGGGAGATGGTGTACAGGGGCCCCCACAGGAAGGGATAGAGCAACGCGAGAAACCCGGCCAAAAAGGAGAGCGCCCCCAGAAAGGATCCCTCGCCAAAGGCACGAGAAAGCACCAGCAGCGCCACACCCACCAGGATGGCCGTGATGATGCGGCCCGTGCTCTTGAGGGCATCGCTCCAGTAAGCTGCATACTGAAGGCGGGTGGGCACCACCGGAATCACCAATTCGCATTCTTCTGGGGTGAGCTCCAACAACATGCTCAGGGATCCTCACAATGCCACAATCTGTCTGCCGGGGGCCAGACCCTATCTTAGAATGAGGCAGAGGCGCTTCGCTGCCAGTCCTTGCTCGCTTTCTATCTCCATGCCGACAGGATCCCACTTCTCCCCGACCGGCCAGACCCTCAGACAGCAAGTGGCCCAGTTGGACGAGGGATCCCGTCGAGACAAGGCCTGGTTGGGGGATGCCGTGTTAGGCTTGTTTGCCCGGCAGTGGCTGCTGGGCCCACCTCAGGACTGGCAGGTGCCTTCCCCTCCCCGTTGTGATTTGAATCGGGCAGAACTGTTCACCTGGCTGACCTCCAATCAATTTTTGTCGGCCCTCAGGGATCCCACACAGGTGGAGGCAGAAATCGGCCTGCTTTACGAAAAAGAAGGTCTACAAGCGGCCTTTGCCTACATCCAGGAGCACCTGCTGCCTCTGTTTGTGAGGCAGGTCAACAACCGCGCCAAAGCCCTGCGTAGCCGACGCCGCTAGCCGGTTTCTATAGTCATTTCAAATCAAATAGCAATGAAACGGCTCGCTACGTCGTTATGGCTACGCAACGCTCTCACTCTCCTTTCCCTGAGGGAGAGGGGCCGGGGGTGGTCGCGCTAGCGGCGCGGAGCGCTTGGGCGGGCCGGCGGCAAAGTGTCTTAATCTAACGACTATAAATGGCCGTTGAAATCTACAGTTGCTCTGGACGTAGTGATTTCAACTCAGGCTGGGGTCCCGGGGGAAGAAGGCGGATCCACCCAACGGCCATCGGCTTTGATCAGATCGATCAGCGCTTGGACGCCCTCGGATTCCGGCACCTTTTTCACTTCTTCTTTGCCGCGGTAGAGGGAGATCACCCCTGGCGTCTTACCCACATAGCCGTAATCGGCGTCGGCCATTTCTCCTGGCCCATTGACGATGCAGCCCATGACGGCAATGTCGAGGCCCACCAGGTGCTGAGTTGCGGCGCGCACCTTCTGCAGCACTTCCTCCAAGTTGAAGAGGGTACGGCCACAGGAAGGACAGGCCACATATTCCACCATGGTCTTGCGCAGGTTGAGGGCCTGCAAGATGCCGTAGGCCACCGGGATCTCCTTTTCCGGCGCTTCCGTGAGAGACACCCGAATGGTGTCGCCGATCCCTTCGGCCAGCAGCGTCCCGATCCCGACGGCCGACTTGATGCGGCCATATTCTCCATCGCCGGCCTCGGTTACGCCCAAGTGAAAGGGATAATTCAGGCCCAAGGCATCGAAGCGGCGGGCCGCCAGCCGGTAGGCCGCCAACATCACCTGAGGACGGGAAGCCTTGAAGGAGAGAACCACATTGTGGAAATCCTGCTCGGCGCAAATTTGGGCAAATTCCAGGGCCGACTCCACCATGCCCTCAGGCGTATCCCCGTAGGTGAAGAGCATCCGCTCTGCCAGGGATCCGTGGTTGACCCCAATGCGCAGGGCTTTGTTCTGGGCTTTGAGGGTCTGGACAAGGGGGGTGAAGGTTTCCCGGATTTTGTTGCGGATTGCCTCAAATTCCGCTTGGGTATATTCGGTACGACCGGGCTGGGGTTTTTCAAAGACAAACAACCCTGGGTTAATGCGCACCTTATCCACGTATTGGGCCACTTCCAGGGCGATCTTGATGCCGTTGTGGTGCACATCGGCCACCAGGGGCACCGGCCTGTAGGTTTGGATCAGCTTGTCCCGAATCGCCTCCATCGCCTTGGCGTGGGCCATGCTGGGAACGGTGACGCGCACAATTTCCGAGCCCGCCTCGTGCAGACGACGGATGGCCGCCACCGCCGCCTCGATGTCGAGGGTGTCTTCGTTAATCATCGACTGCACCACCACCGGGTGCTGGCTGCCGATCAACACGTCGGCTACGGCCACGGTGCGGGTGGGGCGACGAGGATAGACCGGTTCTGGGTAGGGCTGCTGAGGGGGGGCGCTGGGCCGATCTAGGGTTTGCATCATAGCTTGGTTAAGCTGAGAGGGCTACTCTAGCTTGATTGTAGGCTGAAATGCCGGCAAGACCGGGAGCTCAGGGTAGGTACTGAGGGGCTCACCCTCCGGCAGCCGGGCGCGATCCCCGCCTCCTGATTAACTCAGGATGGGACACCTTATCGAGAAAATGAGCAGAGCCTTAGACGGCCACAGGGGGCAGAGACTGGTCAATCACTCGGATCCTCTAGCAGCGGATAGCTCAGCAGGGCAGCAACTTCAACTGTCTGCTTCCGTGGGGTGGTCGGTGAAGGGGCGGCTGCGAATAAAGTCTTTGGGCGTCACGTTTTCCACAAACTTGCGAAAGGCTTCCCGCTCCGCTTCGTCGGCATCCTGGTTCATCGGGATCGAGGCTTCCGCGATCACCTCTTCCACCGTCCAGATGGGAACGTGGGCTCGCAGGGCAAGGGCAATGGCATCGCTGGGGCGGCAGTCGATCTCTTGCTTTTTATCGCCGCAGAAGGTGACAAGCACCGCGTAGAAGGTGTTGTCCAGCAGGGCGTGAATGATAACTCGCTCCAGCCTGATCCCCCACGTCTTCCAGGAGTTGAGGATTAGATCATGGGTCATAGGGCGCAGTGGCTTTTGGTCGTCCAGCGCCTGCAAAATGGCATTGGCTTCTGCTTTCCCCACCCAAATGGGCAGGGCACGCCGCTCACTGCTATCGCGCAGGATGACGATGGGGTTCTGGTTAACGGCATCGACCGCGATCCCAGCCACATGCATCTCGATCATGAGCAACTGCCTCCAGCCGTTGATCTTGATCGTATCTACGGGTGCCAAAGTTTGGCAACACACCATGAGCTCAGTCGGTGATCTGGCGAAAGTGACCTTGATCGGGGGCACCAGCGAGAGCCGCAGCTTGGCCAAGGCCCTCAGCCGCCAGGGGATCCCTTGGATAGCCAGCGTCACCAGCGAGGGCGGCAGAAGCCTGTATCGGGATCTGCCCGGCCAGGTGGTGGTGACGCGATTTTCGCTGCCCTCTTTGGAACAGTTCCTGCAGGAGCGCCAGATCCGCGTGGTAGTGGATGCCTCCCATCCCTTTGCCCAGGAGATCTCACAATTGGCTATGCAGGTGTCGGCCCAACTGGGGATCCCCTACCTGCGCTACGAGCGCCCCCCGGTGGCGTTGGATCCCTGGGTGCAGGTGGTGCCGGACTGGCAGGGGGTGCTCACCGAGGCCGTGCTGGCGGGGCGGCGGCTGCTCTTGACGGTGGGGGTGAAGGCGTTGCCCTTGTTTGTACCCTGGCAGGATCGCTGCCAGTTGTACGCGCGGGTACTGCCGCAGTCGGTTCCCCAAGCGGTGCAAGCCGGGATCCCTGCTGAGCGGGTGATTGGGATGCGCCTGCCCCTCAGCTTTGAGCAGGAGCTGCGGCTTTGGCAGAGGCTAGATCTTCAGGGAGTCATCAGCAAGGACTCGGGAGAAGCGGGTGGGCTGGTCGTTAAACAGGCCGTGGCCAAAACCCTGGGGATCCCGCTGTGGGTAGTCCGACGACCACTCTTGAGCTACCCCTGGTGTAGTCAGGATTTGGCCGAGGTGGTGCGGGAGTGCCAACGTCGGCTGGGGCAGATTTAGAACCGCTCCTCTGCAGCCAGGTCAGGCTCGCGATCTTGACGGGATCCCAGCAACTCGAGACGATCTACAGCGATGACAGGCCGCTGGCGCTCCTCACCCGTGGATTTGTCTTTCCAGCGATCGAACTTGAGGCTGCCCGTTACCCCGATGAGGCTGCCCTTGCGCACGTATTCTCCGGCCACCTCAGCCGTGCGCCCCCACAGCTCCAAGTTGAACCAATCGGGCTTGTCTTCGCCTTTGCGGAAGCGGTTGACCGCCAAGCTAAAGGTACACACCACCTTGCCCGACTCGAAGTAGCGCACCTCCGGATCCATGCCGGCTCGCCCCACCAAGGTCACCAAGTTCAGGCTCATGGGTTTTCTCCAGATCGTTTACGGCCCCTAGGCTTTTGTTGTAGCGCTTGCAAGCGATCCCTGTCATCTTCGCGGCGACGGCCTCGGCTGATCGCGTCAGCGGGCCGTAGGCCTTGCGGATCGAGGCTCGGGGAGAGTCTTTAGAATATCTCCCGATTGTCCTGCGGGGATCCCGGTTGCTCAGAAAGAAAAATCTCTGCTCTCATGGATTGGGCAGCCACAAGGGGGGCGCTGATCGTGTTGCAAAGATTTACAATGTCAGAAGCCCCAGAGCACCTGCCGGCCCAGACCCCTGATCCCTGGAGATAGATTTTCACCGGCCAGCAGGGAGGGTTGACTACCGCAAGAGGACGCATTCAGCACCATTTCCCATGGAATTCATCTACGCATACGCCTGGTTGATCCCTGTTTATCCGTTGGTGGCGGCTTTTTTACTCGGCTTGGGCATTTTGGTGTTCAATGCCTGGACAAGATCCAACCGCTCTCTGGCCGCCTTCTTGAGCGTGTTCGCGACGGGAACGGCGATGGTTCACGCCTTTGCCCTTTTGGTCAGCCAAGCGCAGGGCCATGAGACCGTTCTCAAAACCATCACCTGGGCTCAGGCGGGATCTTTCTTGGTGGACATGGGGTTTGTGGTGGATCACCTGAGCGCCATGATGCTGGTGGTGGTAACCACGGTGGCCTTTCTGGTGCAGATCTACTCCGATGGCTACATGGCCCACGACCCCGGCTATGTGCGTTTCTACGCCTACCTGAGCCTGTTCACCTCCTCGATGCTGGGCCTGGTGGTCAGCCCCAACCTGGTGCAGATCTACATCTTCTGGGAGCTGGTGGGGATGTGCTCCTACCTGCTGATCGGCTTTTGGTACGAGCGGCAGGCGGCGGCGGAAGCAGCCCAGAAGGCGTTTGTGGTCAACCGTGTGGGGGACTTTGGCCTGTTGCTGGGCATTTTGGGCTTCTACTGGATTTCCGGCACTTTTGGGTTTGAGGAACTGGCCCGCAATGTGGAGCAGATGGTGGCCAACGGCGCGGTGAGCAGCAGCTTGGTTGCCCTGTTTGCGGTGTTGGTGTTCTTGGGGCCAGTGGCCAAGTCGGCCCAGTTCCCGCTGCACGTGTGGCTGCCGGATGCCATGGAAGGTCCCACGCCCATTTCCGCCCTCATCCACGCGGCCACGATGGTGGCTGCCGGGGTCTTCCTGTTGGCGCGTATGTTCCCGCTGCTGGAAGGGATCCCAGCAGTCATGGATCTCATCGCCTGGACAGGGGCAGGTACGGCTTTTTTGGGGGCCAGCATCGCCATCACCCAAAACGACATCAAAAAGGGCTTGGCCTACTCCACCATCTCCCAACTGGGCTATATGGTCATGGCCATGGGGTGCGGTGCCTATGGGGCCGGCCTGTTTCACCTGACAACCCATGCTTACTTTAAGGCGCTGCTCTTTTTGGGATCCGGCTCGGTCATCCATGGCATGGAAGCCGTGGTTGGCCATGACCCCGCCTTAGCTCAGGATATGCGCCTGATGGGAGGGCTGCGCAAATACATGCCGGTTACGGCCATTACTTTTTTGATTGGCACGCTGGCCATCTGTGGGATCCCGCCCTTTGCCGGCTTCTGGTCCAAGGACGAGATCTTGGCCGCGGTGTTTGAACACAACCCAGCTCTCTGGGGTGTGGGCTTCCTCACCGCGGGGATCACCGCCTTCTACATGTTCCGCATCTACTTTCTTACTTTTGAAGGGGAGTTTCGCGGCACCAACCTGAAGCTGCGGCAGGAGGTGGCCGTCAGCCAGGGCCGACCGGTGCCGGCTTTTGCCTATGCGTTTGCCGGGAAAGAGGCGGCCTACGGCCCCGGAGCCATGAACCTTTACGAAAGGCCCCAGCCCAGCAGCCATCCCGAAGCTGTGGAAGACGGGCACGATGGGCATGGCCACGCCGCCGAGCCGCATGAGTCTCCCCTGTCGATGACGATGCCGTTGGTGGCGCTGGCGGTTCCTTCGGTGCTGATCGGCTTGGTGGGCACTCCCTTTGCCAACTTCTTCGAGGCGTTCATCCATGCGCCTGGCGAATCGGCTACAGAGGCCGTTTCCCTCTGGGCCCAGGTGGCAGCCGAGTGGCAAGGGGTGCTGGCGGGTCACTTTGACTGGCGGGAGTTTCTGATCATGGCGGGCAGCTCGGTGGGCATTGGGCTGATCGGCATCACCTTGGCCGGCTTGATCTACTGGCAGAAGCGCATCGATCCCGGCACCTTCCCCCAAAGCCTGCAACCCCTGTACTACTTCTCCCTCAACAAGTGGTACATTGATGACCTCTACGAGCGGGTCTTTGTGCGGGGCACCCGCTTTGTGGCGCGGGAGGCGCTGGAGGTGGACAGCCGCATTGTGGATGGGGTGGTCAACTTGACGGGCCTGGTGGCAATGGTCGGCGGCGAAGTGATGAAATACCTGGAGAACGGCAAGGCGCAGTTTTATGCTTTGATCATCTTTGCAGCGGTGGTGGTGATGGTGGTGCTTTCCGGCGTGGGGGTTTAGCGAAAGCTGACACGAAGCAAGGAGAAATCATCTTCAAAATCTGTTTGCCCCTGGAAAGATTGGGCGTGCTGGATCACCTGATCCAGGCTGCCGTCGGCGCTCTTGCTCAGCAGAGCCATCAGATTGTCTAGCCCCCAGATTTCTCTCTGCGGGTTCATGACTTCGTAAACTCCGTCGCTGAACACGTAGAGGTGGCTGTTCTCAGGGATCTGCACTTGATCCCTTTGAAAATTCTGGTCGGGCAAAACCCCGATGGGCACGTTGGCGGTCTTCAGCAGGCGCAACTCCTGAGCCTGGATGAGCAGAGCAGGCGGATGGCCAGCACTGGCAAAAGAGAGCAGACGGGATCGCGGCTGATAGACCCCATACCAAAGGGTGAAGTACATGTCGTGGTGGGATCCCATCTGGAAAGAGTGGTTGAGGGCGCGCAAGACCGCATCCGGCTGTCGCGGGTCGGTGTCGGGTAAGCCCTGAGAGCGCAACTGGTTCATCACCGATACCGACAGTAGAGCGGATCCCACCCCATGCCCCGACACATCTAGCAGGTAGATGGCCAGATGATCCTCGTCTAGCCAGTGGTAGTTAAATGAATCCCCCCCCAACTCCTGCGAAGGCAAAAAGCACCACTCGATGGCTATTCGGTGATCGGGGAAAGAGGCCGGCTTGGGCAAAAGCGAACGCACATAGCTGGCCGCCTCGGCCAGTTCTGCCCGCAACCTGGCGGTTTGCTGTTGCAAGTCGTAGCTGAGCTGATGCAAGCGCAGCCCAGCCCGCACGCGCGCCCGCAGCTCGTTGGGGTCGATGGGCTTGCTGAGGAACTCGTCTGCCCCGGCATCCAGGCCCTGAATACGGTCTTCGACTTCTGTGCGCGCAGTGAGCAAAATAAAAAACGTCGTGGAAAACTTGGGATCCGCCTTGATGCGCCGGCAGACCTCCAGCCCATCCATGTCCGGCATCATCCAATCGCAGATGATCAGCCCCGGCACCAGCAGCTGGGCTTGCTCCAGCCCCTCTGAGCCATTGCTAGCCATCTCCACGGTATAGCCCTGTCGCTCCAGGGATCGCTTCAACACCAGCCGAATGGTGGGATCGTCGTCCACAATCAAAATGGCCGTCATGACCACTGCACCTCAATCCCGAATCAACCCGAATTAAAATGCAACTCTGGCCCGTACTGGTAGGCGGACCCTTTATCCTAGCCCAGGGGTTGCGGCAGAAAAGCCGGTTTGGAGGGCAGTTAGGGGAAAAGCCTCAGCAACCTCATCCACCAGAGCTAAAGTTGCGTATCCCTTAGTGGATCCCTAAAACCGTGGTTGCACGCTACCCAAAAGCTGACCGTTTCAAGATACTGGTGGGAATAGATAACAGCGGGGGGGTTTTTGGGCAGATTTTGCTTTAGAGACTTCCATTGGACACAGAGATACGGATCACATCTTATCCATCCTTTGCCGGTCTAGAGTGAACTTTGAGGTTAAACGGCCTTTGCTGCATGAGCGCGTCTCCTCTATCCTTATCTCCGCCGTCCGTTCGGGATTCGCAGGCGGCTTCACCCACGGCACCCCGCCAAGCTCCCAGGGGAGAAATCCGGCTGGAGGAGTTGGATGAGAAGCAATTGCTGGCCGGCCTATCGTCGGTGGTGCTCAACCCGGCAGCTTGGAGTTGCTTCAGCATCGGTGAAACCAGCCGCTTGCTACGCCCCCTGCAAATTTGCCCTGACTTGACCGGAACTCCCGTTCTCTCCCCAGGCGCCACTGCCGAAGTTGTCTATAAGTTCCTGCTGAGCGACGGTCGGATTGGAACCATGAAGGGGCTGATCTCGATCGAGGACTTTCGCAGCAAGCGGCTGCATTCTATTTACGAGGAGCTGCGTATTGAAGAAATCATACCGGTTTTTAACGAAGCGGTCGTTGTGCAGATCATCGATCAGTTGAAGCCGATTTTTGCCCGCGACCTGGACGAGCTGCTCTGGCAAGAAAGCTTTTACTTTACTCCTCAAGATCTGCGCCAGCCGGAGTTCCTGCTGCGCGGCCTGCGGCCCGAGGCGATCCCGCGTCGCTTTCGACCGCATCTGCAAAGGGTGTACTCCCAGATCAAGGAGGTGTGTCGCAGCCTGCCCAACATCGCCTTCCAACTGTGTCTGCGGGCCTACCTGGAGTACAACGAGGTCAAAAACAAGCATCTGTTGGCAATTCTGCTCAGCAAGTATTTTTACACGCTCTACCGCATCGGTGGACTGGACGGTTGGGAAAGTCGGGATCCGGTGGAGGTGGGATCCCTGTGCTCTGGCGATCGGCGGGCTCGCTTGCAGGCTCTTTCTCGCCTCTTAACCCTGGATAACGACAGCGACGCTCCCTTGGTGGGCATCGGTGGCGCGGGGCCGGGGGGCGGCTATTTCAGTGGAGAATGGGAACCTGCTGCTACCGAGGTGCCGAGCGCAGAAGAGATCGAAAAGCTGCGGCAAGATGCGGAGGCGGCGCGCGGCCAGGCCGCCGAGGCGCAGCAGTTGGTAACCCAATATCAAGAAGAGAAAAAACAAGAGCTGCTCAACCGCCTGCAGGATCCGGGAAAGTTTCTTCTTTTCAGCATTCATCAGTTTTTTGACACCATCTTCGGATCCCTACCCGGAGAGGTGAAAAGCGAGTATGGAGCAGTTTGGGTGCCGCGCACCTCCTACTTGGACGAGAAAGAGCGGGACAAGCTGACCGAGCATTTGCACTGGATCACCAGCGAGACCTATTTGCTTAGCATCCCCTTTGCTGAGGCAACAATCATCGGCTATTGGCGGGTTTTGGCCGATTCGTTCTACAACCAGTGGGTTTTAAACCAGTACAAGCAGTTGCAAAGCTACGGAGTGGATCTGGAGCAGCAGGGCATCCAAATCCTGGAGCGCGAACAATTTTTGCATGAAGTGCAACTGCGCTTTGCTGCCCGCCACTGCGAGATTGTAACTCAAAATGTAGAGAAGATCGGCCAAATTGTGGTGGATAGCCTGGCCAAGCGGGTGGCCCTCAACGCCAGTCAGCAAAGCTTCCAGGCGATGCGGGCCAAATTGACCACCGTTTTGGATATGGACATTTCCCGCAAGGACATGGGAGAGGTCAAGCGGCTGATCGACTACTTCACGGATGTGTTTTTGGGCAAGCGGGAGGAGCTGCGTTCTCCTTACCCAGTGGGCACCATCTTGCAAGTAAAGGCAGCCGTCGAGGCCCGTCCCCCCGACAGTCGCACCCGCATTGGCCTGGAAATCCTAAACCAGATCTACCGCGAGTACATGCCTATGCTGCAGCAAGAGTAGGGGCAGGGATCCCATAGGCTGGCAGGTGTTGGGCACAATGGGGCTAAGGTGTGCTGTCTCGGGTTAGGAGATCGGGAGTTTCCATGCGCTACCGCCAGCTTGGCCACAGCCCTTTGCAGGTCTCGGAAATCTGTCTGGGCACCATGACCTTTGGACAGCAGAATACCTTGGCCGAGGCTTGGGAACAGCTCGATTACGCGGTGGAGCACGGGATCAACTTCATCGACACCGCCGAGATGTACCCGGTGCCGGCGCGGGCGGAAACCCAGGGAGCCACAGAACGCTACATCGGCGAGTGGCTACAACACCAGCCGCGGGAGCGCCTCATCATCGCCACCAAGATCACCGGCCCCGGGCGGCCCTGGCACTGGATCCGCGGTGGGTCTCTCTCGATTAGCCGCGACAACCTCAAACAGGCGGTGGCCGGCAGCCTCAAACGCCTGAAGACCGACTACATCGACCTCTACCAAATCCACTGGCCGGATCGCTATGTGCCCCTGTTTGGGGGGGTGGCCTACGATCCCAGCCAGGAGCGGCCCACGGTTCCCATTGCCGAGCAACTGCAGGGCTTGGCGGAACTGGTGCAGGAGGGCCTGGTGCGCTACATCGGCCTGAGCAACGAAACCCCCTGGGGAGTCTGCGAGTTCTGCCACCTGGCCGAGCAGTTGGGCCTGCCCAAGGTGGTCTCGATTCAAAACGCCTATAGCCTCCTCAACCGCACGTTTGAGATGGGCCTGGCGGAGGTTTGCCACCACGAGCAGGTGGGGTTGCTGGCCTACAGCCCCCTGGCCTTTGGGCTGCTGACGGGCAAATACCTGGGGGGCGCCAAGCCGCCGGGATCCCGTTTGGCACTGTTTGAGGGCTTTGGCCAGCGCTACCGCAAGCCCAATGTGGAAGAGGCCGTGGCCGCCTACGTACGCATTGCCCGCCAGCACGGCCTGACCCCTGCCCAGTTGGCTTTGGCCTTTGTGCGCAGCCGCTGGTTTGTCACCAGCACCATCATCGGAGCCACCAACCTGGCCCAGCTCAAGGAAAACCTCAGTTGCCTGGAGCTGTCGCCTGAGATCTTGGCGGAGATCGAAGCGGTGCACCAGCGCTACCCCAATCCTGCACCCTGAGCAGGCGACAAAACAGCCCGCCAAGGAGAACTTTTTGAGAACTTTCCTCGTCTGGGGCTATGGCTTGGATAACTAGGTCCGAGCTGGCCCCTCTTGAACTCACAAACTTCCCAGGGGCTCTCCTAGCAGATCGTGAGGTGTGAACAATGCGCAACCTTTTCCTTTGGCAGGGTTGGAAGACGGCAGCTCTGGTGGTAGGCTGCAGCAGCTTGGTTTGGATGGGGGATCCCGCTTGGGCGCAACTTTCTGATATCGGCACCTACTGGGGCGCCCAGTACATCGCCGGCTTGAACGAGCGGCAGATCATCGGCGGCTTCCCAGACGGCACCTTTCGCCCCAATGAGTCGATTACCCGCGCCCAGTTTGCCGTTATCGTTACCAAAGCTTTTGGGCTGGATACCAACGTTCCCGTACGCTCCTTTGCCGATCCCATTCCCAGTTGGGCAGCTCCCTCTATTGGCGCGGCGGCAGCAGCAGGGTATGTTTCCGGCTTTCCCGACGGCACGTTCCGTCCCAACGATGTCCTCACCCGCGCCCAGGCCATTACTGTCCTGACCCGCGCTGCCACCAACGGCAGGCTCCTCGGGGATCCAAGCCAAATTGATGCCATCCTGGCCGGGTTCAGCGATGCCAATTTGGTTCCCAACTTTGCCCGCGCCCCCATCGCGACAGCGGTTCAAGAAGGGCTGTTGGTGCTCTACCCTGATCCCACCCGCTTGAATGCCCAGGCGGTGGCCACGCGGGGGGAAGTGGCGGCTCTTACCTACCAAGCGCTGGCCAAGGTGGGCCGGGTGCCCAGCCTAGACCCGCCGGTGGGGGCTGCCATCCCCGGGCCAGGGATCCGCACCGAGCTCCTCGCCCAGGTTACCCCCACCCCTGAGCCCCTGGCTACGCCGGATATCCCTGTGGAGCCGCTGGTGGAAACGCTGCCCGCCGCGCCGGAAGTGAGAACTTTCTTGGCCCGCGAGGAGCTGGGATCCGTCAAACCGGGGGACACCCTGACGGTGTATTTGCTGGGATCCCCGGGGGCGCAGGGGTCTTTTTCCATCCCCGGTATCGCCTACAACCTGCCGTTGCAGGAAACCCGCCCTGGCCAATACGAGGGCAGCTACACCTTCCGCAGCCAAGACCGGGCCTCGGAAGCGCCGGTGTTCGCCCGTCTGGAGCGAAATGGGCTGGTGACCCTGGTGCAATTGCCGGACAAAACCATCAGCATTGGGCAGGTGACCGACACCACCTTCCCCACCATCAGCGACCTGGCCCCGCCCAACGGAGCGGTGACCGACAACCCGCGCCCCGCCATCTCCGCCCGCTTTCAAGATGACCAGGGGATCGACCTCAATAGCTTTACCCTGCTGGTGAACAATGTAGATGTCACTGCCCAAGCCCAGCTCAGCCGCACCGGCTTCGCCTATACCCCAGCCGAGCCGCTGCCCAGCGATCGACCGACCTTGATTGCCGTTCAAATTGCCGATACTAGCGGCAACACTGCCATCCAGCAGTGGTCTTTCCAGGTGCGGGCCGCCCAGCCCACACCCACTCCAACACCCACACCCACGCCGACCCCGACACCCACACCCACACCTGTCGCTGATACACATCTGCGAGCCCACGAGA